>CAYZND010000105.1:0-10158 GCA_964479495.1 uncultured Mesoterricola sp. | reverse complement strand
GCTCCAGGTAGCCCTGGGCCACGGTGGCCTTGGGGGCGGTCTCTGCCAGTCCGCTGGGGTCGAACCGGTTCCCGCCCGCCCGCTTCAGGGCGTAGGGGGTGGCGTAGGCCTTCAGGTCCAGCTGGCCAAGGGTGCTGGTGCCCTGCTGGACGGAGCCGTCCGGGGTGATCGCCACCTCTTCTCCTGAGGGTTTAATCAGGATGGGCTGGCCATTTTTGCCTAGCATCGGGGAGCCATCAAAGCTTTCGAGCTGACCGTTGGGACCGATCCGCAGGCGGCCATCCCGGGTGACCTGGACCCCCTGGGGGGTTTGCACGACCAGGAAGGCATTGCCATCGATGGCGAGGTCCAGTCCCTTGCCGGTGGGGTAGAGGGTGCCCTGGGCGAAGTCCACGCCCCGCTCGGCCAGCACCGTGCCGTCGTTCACGTACTTGGTCAGGGGCAGGTTGCGGGCGGAGGCCTGGGCCTTGTTGAAGAGGCTGAAGAAGCTGCGCTCGGTCTTGTAGCCCACCGTCTCCGTGTTGGCCAGATTGTTGGAGATGGTCTCCAGCTGGAAGGACCTGGCTTTCAGGCTTCCGGCGGCGACGTAATAGGCAGGATCCATCTGGGCACCTCTCGCCCAACATGGCGAGGGCCATGCCAAGTCAGGGGAAGTCCCTGGCGGCCGTGGCGGTCGCCGCTATCATCGTCGCAGCCAGGCCTTTTCAACCATGCGCACCCTCCTGTTCCTCCTCCTCCTGAGCCTTCCACCGGTGGGCTGGGCACCGGCCCACGCCGCTGCCCCGGCGAGGAAGGGCGAGAAACCCTACATCACCTCCCTTCGGGCACGGGCTCTCCGGGGCCAGGCCCAGGCCCAGTTCGAGCTCGGCGTCTGCTACCGGTTCGGCCAGGGGGTTCCGAAGGACGAGGCTGAGGCCGTCGCATGGTATCTCAAGGCCGCAAACCAGGGCCACGCCAAGGCCCAGTACAACCTGGCTGTCTGCTATGACGCAGGAACCGGCGTATCCAAGGACTATGCAGAAGCCGCCGCCTGGTACCGGCGGGCCGCCTACCAGGGGCACGCGAAGGCGGCCTACAACCTCGGCGTGGACTACAAATACGGACAGGGCGTGGACCGGGACGACGCGGAAGCCTGGGCCTGGTTCGACCTGGCGGCCCGCCAGGGGGAGGGGAGGGCCGCTGGCACCCGGGACGAGCTGGCCCGGGCCTTCGCCCCGGAGACCTTCCAGCGGGCGCGGGAGCGGTCCATGGCGCTGCAGGTGACGGTGAAGCCCCGACCGGTCCTTCCCGCGAAGAAGGCCCGCAAGACCCCTTGAGACCCGTCATCCTGGGTTACCCTGTGGGCACTCCCTGGAAAGCCCTGCACCTGTCCCGACGGCCCCTGTGCCACGGACGCTACCGCCCCCCGGGGAGGGCTGTTGGAAGGAGCCGACATGAACCGAACCCCGTTGACCCAGCGTCCCGCCTGGAAAGCCCTGGTCGCGCACCACACCGAAGTCAAGCCTCTGCACCTGTGGGACCTCTTCGCCCAGGATCCTAGCCGCGGTTCCCGCCTGGCCTGCGAAGGGGCGGGGCTCTACCTGGACTACTCGAAGAACCGCCTCACCGATCAGACGATCCACCTGCTCCTGAACCTGGCCAACGAGGCCGACCTGGAGCAGCACATCAAGGCCATGTTCCGGGGCGACCGGATCAACGCCACCGAAGACCGCGCCGTGCTCCACACCGCCCTGCGCGCCCCCCGGGATCGGCGCCTCGAGGTGGACGGCCACGACGTGGTGCCCGAGGTCCATGCCGTCCTGGATCGCATGACCGCTTTTGCGGACCAGGTACGGAGCGGCGCTTGGAAGGGATTTACGGGGAGGCCCATCCGCACCGTCGTGAACATCGGCATCGGCGGTTCCGACCTGGGTCCCGTCATGGCCTATGAAGCGCTGAGGGCCTTCACCACCCGGGACCTGGTGTTCCGCTTCGTCTCCAACGTGGATGGCACCGATTTCGCGGAAGCCACCCGGGATCTGGACCCCGAGGAGACCCTGTTCATTGTGTCGTCCAAGACCTTCACGACCCAGGAGACCATGACCAATGCGGCCACGGCCCGGGCCTGGTCCCTGGCCGCGCTGAAGGATCCCGCGGCCGTGGCCCGCCACTTCGTGGCCGTCAGCACCAACGCCGCCAAGGTCGCCGAGTTCGGCATCGACACCGCCAACATGTTCGGCTTCTGGGACTGGGTGGGCGGCCGCTACTCCATGGACTCCGCCATCGGGCTCTCCACCATGATCGCCGTGGGACCCGCGAACTTCCGCCGCCTGCTCGCCGGCCTCCACGCCATGGACGAGCACTACCGCACCGAACCCTTCCACAAGAACCTGCCCGTGCTCATGGGCCTCATCGGACTCTGGTACACCGGCTTCTTCGGCGCCCAGGCCGTGGCGGTGCTGCCCTACGACCAGTACCTCAAGCGGTTCCCCGCCTACCTGCAGCAGCTCATCATGGAGAGCAACGGCAAGTACGTCACCCTCGACGGCGTGCGGGTGGACTACGAGACCAGCGCCATCTACTTCGGCGAGCCCGGCACCAACGGCCAGCACTCCTTCTACCAGCTCATCCACCAGGGCACGAAGCTGATCCCCTGCGACTTCATCGCCTTCAGCAGGAGCCTGAACCCCCTGGGTCGCCACCACGACCTGCTGATGTCCAACGTCTTCGCCCAGGCCGAGGCGCTGGCCTTCGGCAAGACGGTGGACGAGGTGAAGGCCGAGGGCACCGCCGAGTGGCTGGTGCCCCACCGCACCTTCGAAGGGAACCGGCCCTCCAACGTGCTCCTGGCCGAGCAGCTGACCCCCGAGACCCTCGGCGCCCTCATCGCCCTCTACGAGCACCTCGTCTTCACCCAGGGCGCCATCTGGGGGATCAACCCCTTCGACCAGTGGGGTGTGGAGCTGGGCAAGGTGCTGGCCTCCCGCATCCTCCCCGAGCTGGAGAGCGCCACGGAGCCCGAGCTGAAGCACGACGGCTCGACCAATGCCCTGATCCGGAAGTACCGGCAGTGGAGGAAGGTGTGAGCGACATCCCCGACGGCCTGAAGGCAACCCTGGAAGCCTTCTACGCCATCATTTCCGGACGGAAGGAAGACGCCCGGGACTGGGAGCGCCTGCGTGCGCTGTTCTTCCCGGGTGCCCGGCTCTTTCCCAACGCTGTGACAACGCGGCCCACGGAAACCGAGGGTCTGGATATCGACCGCTACATCGAGAACCTGCAGCGCTTCCTGGGACAGCATGACTTCTTCGAGCGGGGCGAGATCACCCAATGCTTCACGATGGGCAACCTGGGGGCGGTGGTCAGCACCTACGAGGCCTTCCTGACGCCAGACGACGCAGAGTCCACCCGGCGAGGCGTCAACTTCGTCCACTTCCTCCACGATGGGCAGGCGTGGAGGATCACCGCCATGATGTGGCGGGACCTCTGATGCGAGGAGTCACCGCATGATGAAGGCCTTCCAGCGAATGTTCCTGTCGCTCCTGTTGGGGGCCATGCCGGGGCTGGCTCGCCCCGTGCGATTCATGCTGGACATGTGGAAGGAGAACCCGGCCACCTACAGTCTGGAGATCGCCAACTTCCAGGGAACGGAGCTGTTCGTGAAGCGGAAGGTGGCCATCGAGATGGCCGTGGAAGCGAAGGGGGGAAAGGACAATGTCCTCTTCCGGCCCTCCGGCCGGCACGTGGTGGAAGCCCGCAGTGCGGACTTGATGAAGCTGGGGGACATCGAGCGGATGGTGGACGCCTTCCTGTACGAGTTCCCCATCGCCATGTCCTACAAGTTTGATGGCGCCATCGAGCTGAACCTCGAGAAGAACCTGAAGAACGCGGATAAGTTCCATCCGCGCTACGCCGCCTCCCAGCCTCCGGATTCGCTGGCCCGGCAGATCCCGCTGGACGCCTTCAAGCAGGAGGTCTATCTCACCAGCGCAGCCCTCATCCGGTTGTTCATCAACCCGCTGATCTTCAGCACCGAGTTCCAGGAGGGGAAGACGTCCTATCATTATCCCCCGTCAGAACCCACCCGGGAGATGGTGTTCGAGCTGGTCAACAGCCCCTATGGCTACTACCTCACAGGCGAGGGCTTCGCCCTGAACGAGCAGGGGAAGCCGGTCGCCAAGCACACCTACCGGTTCGAGTTCTCCTCCCTGCTGGATACCCTGAACTCCATGCGCCTGGAGATCCTCGCGCTGGAGACCAAGGACCGTACGGTGATCGTGTTGACGCGCTAGCCCTGAGATGCACGCTTGATCGGGAGGTTTCCCATGCCCATGCTCCGATCCTTCATCGTCCTGCTGACCCTCTTCTTCGGCTCCTTCGCCTGGTCCGCGGGCATCGAGGGCACGTACCGCATCCTCAAGGACAGCAACGGCACGGCACCCAAGGCCGGCGCGGTGGTGGAGATCACCTTCGCGAAGAGCTCCTTCAAGCTCAAGGCCGTGATGCCCAGCGAGACCGTGGAGGACAAGGGCACCTACCGGTTGATCGGCAACACCATGACCATCACCTTCGAGGAGATGGAGCAGGGGCAGAAGACAGGTCCCTACACCCTGAAGGACGGGATCCTCACGCTGCCCTTCATGATGTTCAGCAATGGCAAGGGCACCTCCACCTGGCAGAACGTGGACACCGTCGCGGCATCCTCCCAAGCCTCGGGCAGCTCCCTTTCGGAAGTCCTGAAGCGCACCCTGGAGGACGCCCAGAAGAGCGCCAAGGAGAAAGGCAAGGTGGACCGCCTTGCGACCCTGGCCGTGACCGATGTGAAGGGGGGGCTGGCGGAGTCCTACTACGTGCAGGCGACGCTCTTCTTCATGAAGTCGTACTACTTCGAGGCCTGGTACGGCTTCGCCAAGGCCGCCCAGCTCCAGCCCACCAACGGCGTGTATCTCAACAACCTGGCCATGGTGCTCATGGAGCTGGACAAGTACGGCGATGCCCTGGTGATCCTCAAGGAGGTCACCGCCTGGTTCCCGAACCTGGATCCCCCCTGGGGCAACCTGGCCACGGCCTACTGGAAGACCCGGGACCTCGCCAAGGCCGAGGCCGCCGTGAAGCGTGCCATCACGCTCTCTCCCAACACCGGCCTCTACCAGTACCTCTACGGCAAAATCCTCAAGGAGAAGGGCCGCAAGCAGGAGGCCCAGAAGTACTTCGACCAGGCTTGGGTGCTGGGCTACGCAGGCTCCGGCCGCGAGGGCGAGCCGGGCGGCGGCGGCGCGACACCGGGTGGCACCGCCAGCGGGACGGGAACCGGAGCTGGGGGCGAAGAGGGCTCGGGCACCGAGGCCTCCGGAAAGGGTACCTCCGCCTCCGGGAAGGGAACACCGGCCAAGCCGACACCGCCTTCCAAGGACAAGCCCTTCCCACCCGAGTGGGTGGGCCACTACGAGGCCAAGTACGTGCGCGCTCGCTCCGGCGAGACGGGCAAGGAGGCCAACACCCAGTTCGGGCAGGGCATGACCGGTACCAACATCAACCTGCAGACCCTGGCCTGCGCCAAGGAGTTCTCCATGGACATCTCCTCCACGGGGGCCATCACGGGTCGCGGCAAGGTGATGTACGTCTACCAGGGCAAAGCCGCCAGTCCGGTCATGGGGCTTGCGCCCACGGCCATCCTGGCGGGGCAGGGGGGCTTCGGCACCAATCTCAAGGGCGGCTACCAGATCCGCGACTGGTCCTTCTCCGGGAAGGTGGACAGCGATGGGAACGTGGAGATCACGGGCATGCCCCAGGGACAACTGGATCTGCTGAACGTGGGCAAGTGGCAGAAGATCAGCACCTGGTCTCCCCTGCCGCCGGATGCGCCCGGCCCCGCCATGCGCGGCCCCTTCCACATGAAGCTGGCCACGGGCAAGGAGTCCGGCCCCCACATCCGTGTGGACCAGTGGCTGAACCTCGACGACAAGCTGATCCGCCGCGTGCACTACCAGGCCTTCATCGTGAAGAGCACCCAGCCCCTCACGCCGGACTGCCAGTACGTGAAGGCCGAGGAGCCCAAGTGCCCGGCCAGCGAGTACATCAAGACCAAGGTGTCCATGACGCCCGTGGAGGGTGTCACGGTCGAGGCTTCCACCACCTACCAGAAGGGCGAGGGGGGCGTGGAAGCCCAGCAGGAGACCACCACCAAGATGGGCAATGATGCGGTCAACCTGGATACGACGGGCAAGATCAGCGTCGAGGCCTCGAAAGGCATGTTCACCGGCTCCGCCGAGTTCAATCCCACCGATGGCAGCTACGCCGTCTCCGTGGGTGTGGGCATCGACACGTCATCCGTGCTGAAAGGCGCCCCCGCAAGCATCTCCCAGAAGATCGAGCTGGTCTACGACAGCAAGTGCGGCTGGGGCATCAAGGGGAGCATGGGCGCCAAGATGGGCAAGGCCGGCGCCGGCGTGGAAGGTGTCGTGTACCTCAACAAGGGCATCTGATCCGGGAACGCACCCCTGGCGTTGGAGCCCATGGGATCTACGCCAGGGTGATACATCCGCTTTGCGGGGTCGGTCATCCATGCATCCGCCAAGTGGGCGGCGAGAAGATGGGCCTCCTGGCTTCCCAGCCAGATGGATGTCATAACCCTTGAGAAACCGCGTTCGGCCGAGCAGCGCGCACCCACGGTTCCGCTCAAGGTCGGACCGTTATAGGTTCGCTTTCCCAGCGCTTACGGGATCAAAGGCGCCTGCTCAGGCAGGATCACGGCATCAGGCGCCACATCGGCGCCTTCCGGGAAAGGTGCCGCTGGGGGCTGGGTCGAAGCCAGTACCACCTCCTCGGTGAGTGGTGTCGCGGTCCCATTCTCCAGGATGTTGACCTGCATGAGCAGCTTGGTGGTGACCGTACCGTCCTCGGCAGTCTCCGTGGCGGGCCACACGGCGATGGTGCCATTCCGCCCGGGCATCTCAGCCATCTCGATGGCGGGGACCGTCGCGTCGTAGGGGTTCTTCAGCTCCGCCATCGACGGATGCCCCAGGAGGGCCTGAGCCAGCTCCTCCGCCGAGGCGGTTCCGGTCTCCAGGAGGAGCTGCTCCGCCTGCATCCGCACGTTCTGGAGGTTCTGTCGCACGACCTGGCCCTGGGCCCGCTCGTGCTGCTTCAGGACGGCAGGGATGGCGATGGCGGCCGCAATGCCCATGGTGGGAATGGACACCACTACCAGTCCCAGCCCCACGAGCCCCGTGATCATGGCGCCTGCCGGTGGCATCCGGTATGTCTCCGGATACTCCCGTGCCAACCGCTTGGCCTTGCCCTGCTTCACCAGCGCCACGATCCCCAGCACGATCGCCACCGGGAACCCCACGCACGTCAGCGCGAAAACGATGCTCAGGATCCCGCAGATCTTCGCGCCCTTGTAGCCCGGAGCTTCTTCGAGCGGCTGTGACTGGGGTAAGGGCAGGCTCGAAGGCAGGGGAGGAGGAGTCATGGCGGTGCTCATGGGGTGGACCTCCGGGTGAAAGATGCGATGGATGATCCCAAGCTAGGGAGGAATCAACTTGTGTGCAAGGATTCGCATGTGATTTTCATTCATGGAATCTCACGGGTTCGGAACGATTCGGTTGAAGTCCTCAGAGAACAGCAAGGCTCCGCGATCATTGAATCCCATCGAGACTTCAAGAGACAGTTCCTTCCCCAGCCAGGGATCGAAGTGTTTGGGGTTGGCTCGAAACGTGTGGGTCACCAGATTGGTTTCCGCAGGCACCGTCCGGTCTTCAACGTGAACCGGAGACTGCAAGATCAGTACATAGCCATTCTTTCCCTGCTCGGTGGGACTCTTCGCCTCTTCTGGGAGCATTGGCTTTCGGACCAGGCGTCCCGTAAGGACGATGTGAGGCGAAGATCCAAGGTCGATTTGCTCCACAGGGCGAGAACCATTCCTCTGCACTTCACGCTGGATGGCCGCTTCCTGCTCCACGAACATCCTGTATTCCGGCAGCAGATTAAAATGTAGTTGTCCTCTGTAGTACGTAATGGTACCGCGATGGGTTACCTCTATTTCGAGCCGATCAGCCACCTTTCTCCATGCCCCGATACCCACTTCAGCCAGATCGTGAATGGGGCTTTGGTCGAGCGATAAGATCCGGACGTATGAAGATCCTACCCGGACCAATCGAGTACTGCGGAGAGGCGGCATCACAGCGCTTCCATCGCCATCCCGGCTGGATACGAGAAGGATCCGTTCACCATCGAGCCATGTGGCCATCGGGACCTCAAGGATTTCATCAGAGATACCGAGGTCGCGGTCGTCCAGAAAGAGCCGGACAATTCCATCGGCTCTGTGAAAAGAGACGGTCCCAGCCTCGGTTGTTTGAGCCTCTGGCTGTTCGTTCGTGGCATCAGGGGATTCGGTCACTTCAGGATCCGTGTGGCCCAGGTTGCTGCTTGGCCTGGGAGCTGCGCGATATCGCGATTCAACGGATGAGGCTGGAAAGCTTCGGATGCACCAAGCAAGATACAGGGCGGATCCCGCAACAAGGAACAACATCAGAACGAACCACTTGGATCCTATGAGTCTGGACCTTTGCATCGCTGTATCAGATTCCTGGGGAAGGACTGGGAGTTTCGAATCGCCGTTCAAGTCGTGAGGAACGCGTCGCTCTCTGGAAGAGGTGGCATGCACTGGTGCACAGCCAGGCGGGCCCGATCAGGTTGAGGATGGGAATGAACAGAAGCACGAAGAAGAACGCCCCGAGCAGTAGGGTGCCTTTCCAAAGGTCCTTGGGGAAAGAAGGGCACTCGGACTTCGAACGGGGCTCCATGAGCGCCGAGCGATACAAGAGCCGGACATTCAGGTAGCTGATCCACAACAACAGGATTGTGGCCGATACCACCGGAATGCAAAGTGCGAAGAGGGTAAGCGCGCTTAGCCATAGAGCGGCCTTCCATCGGCGCCTGGGGGCATCCTGGGCAAGCAATGGCTGATCTTGATAGCGCAGGGCAACGCCTTTTCGCGCGACCGGCATGATCGTCCATGGCAGGAGCACCCGGATCACGCCTACGATGGCCAAGGCGAAAAGCACCACGTAGATCACTGCCGCGATGAGCGCGACCGCGACCACGATCTGGACCAAGGCTGTCATCAAGGCGACCGGGTTGATCACCGCGGTGGTGGCGGAGGAGCCTGGGGCGGCCTGAAGGATGCCGATCGCGGTGAACAGGGCGATGAATTTGAAAGCCGCGAAGATCTCCTGCGAGAATTTCCAGTACATCAAAGCCCAGAACCCGAGCGAGAGGGCGCAAGGACCGCAGGACCGGAACACGAGCGTGGCGTTCAAGCTATCTTTGAGCCCCAGCCAGAGGCTTGCACCCGTCTCCGTCATGGCCTTGCGCCACGGGCCGGGTTCCTTCCGGGCGCCCACAGTACTTCCGGCGTGCTTTCGAAACCGCTCTCGCACCTTGTGGACGGCCCAGGCGATCAGCCAGAGGACCAGGATCACCACGCCAGCGGAAATCAGCACGAGTCCCAGTTCGAGATAGATATCGGCTCGTCGGTCCTCTCCGAACCAAGCGGAGAACCCACCGGGAATGGGTTCAAAAGCCAGTGCCGTGAAATAGACCAGAAGCGTGAGCGCCAGGATGGGTTTCCAGAGCCTGGCCACAGACCAGCCTTTGACGAGTATGACAACGAGCCCAGCAAGAAGGGCCACAGCCTGGAATGGGATGGTGAAGACATAACCCAACGTCGCCGGCGCAATCTGGGAGGAAGATCCGGAGTAGCCGTGATGGAACTGGAAGCTGGGGCCGCTCCCGAAACCTGGCTTGAAGCTCAGAAGGAGGGTGAGGAGGATCAGCTTGACCCGGCACGTGCGGCGGCGCGCCAGGACCTCCAGCACCGACTCGATCACCAGCCGGTAGGTGGCGAACCCCCCGTCCGAACCGAGCTGCGAGGCCCCCGTCACCACGCCACAGATGGACCGCTCCGAACCCCCATCGGTGAGGAGCGTCACCTCCACCGGAAGGCCCCCTCCGTTGACCGGCCTGGCGGAGCCGGGACCGCGTCGAACAGGCGTTAAGCGGCGCAGCCTGCAGCGGCGCGAATGGAAAGGAACAACCGATGGGGAAGAAGGAATCACGGAAGGAACCCGAACGCACAGGCTGCGGCCGCGTTCAACGCTCGCACACGCTGGGGCG
>CAYZND010000104.1:0-10162 GCA_964479495.1 uncultured Mesoterricola sp. | reverse complement strand
CGCCGGTAGCAGGCCTATGTGAACGGGGAGGGGGAAGCCCGCGTGGTGGGAAGGGGCCGCCCGGAAGATCGAGCCGCCAATCCTGCGGCCTTGCATCTACAGGGTTTCCCAGCCCTCGTCAGGATTCGTGCCCGTGCTCCCATGCTCCTTGAAGCGGTTCAGCTCGTCCACGTAATGGGTCTGCAGGCATTCGGGGCAGACGGAATGGGAGAAGAAAGCATCGGTGTATTCGCTGATGTAGCGTTCGATCTGGGTCCAGTAGCCGGCATCGTTGCGAATCTTCTTGCAGTGGGAGCAGATCGGCAGGATGCCCTTGAGGGTCTTGACCTTGGCCAGGGCATCGGTCAACTCTGCGTTGGCATTCCGAAGCTCCTCCGTGCGTCGGGCGATCAGGGCCTCCAGTCTGCGATTCTCTTCCAGGAGTTGCTTGAAGGGCAGACTCTCCCCAGGATCCTGGTCCAGGTCCGGTTGGGACCAGTGGGCATGCGCAATGGTCCAGGTTCCGGTCGTCTGGATCATCACGGCACTGGTCCGGTTGTCCCGGCTTTGAAGGACTGCTTCACCGACCTTGAACTCCAGATCCATCAGCAGGACCACCAGAGCCGTCTCAGGGGCAATGTGGAAAACGCCGGTGGACTTGATTCGAAAACTTGCCTTGGCCGGTGCCTGCTGGAATTCCCGGGCAAAGAGTCTCAAGGTCGCCTCTCCATCCAGCGCCATTTCGTCGACCCCCGTCCCGAACATGGTCATGTTCGGATCGAAGCGGTGCACCATGCGTTCCCAGTCCCGCTCCACGTAGGCCGAGAAGTAGTCAAAGTAGGCATCCAGGATTTCTCGCCTGGTGACGGGGTCGGTGACCGCCTGCATCATGGGGCTCCGAGGCATGAGGTTAGCTGAACCAGAAGTGAATCAGCATCGATCAAACCATGCAAAAGGGGTTGAACGCACGTAGTGTTCTCATCCGCATCGTCCACACAGGAAATGTCGGTGGGCAGTTCAGACTCATGCCCTTGAGGGACTCAGCCTAGGAATACCCGCTTGGTCATGTTTCACCTCCACCGGGCCTTTGGATCGTCTTTCCTCCCTACCGGTGTCAAACCTGGCCGTTGCGGCTTGAGGCGGCAGGATCCTGGATGAACGTCAAACACTCGTAGGGATCGCCCAGCAGGAGCCCTCAAGGGACAGGAGCGAATGGTTTCTCGCAAGCCTCCTTTTGAAAGCCTAGGTGCCTACACTCCACATCTGACCGCAGACGTTGCCCCGATCCCCGATGACCTGCGATCTTGGTCTTGATCTCGGGGAGCAGACACAACAGGCTGTTGCGCATCACTGCCCGATGACCACGGCGCCCGTCTTGTCGTAGGTGCTCAGGATCCCTTCCCGCTTGACGGCCCCGCCCCTGGCGTTCGCGGCCGCAGCCAGGGCCCAGAGGTTGGCGAGCGGGGGGCCTCCTTCGAAGCCGATGTTCCCCATGGCATCGCACCAGTAGCGGCCGGGTATCACCATCGTGATCTGCTGCAGTGCCCGGACATCCAGCAGATGGAGCTCCCGGCCGTTGATGAACACGCCGGTCCGGCCGCGGGACGCGTTGACCTTCAAGGGTCCCCCGAGGTTGAGGAAGGGACGGATCTGTCCCATGGCCGGCCCCCCAGAGTAGCCCCAGGCGCCGGAAAGCTTGTCATACCAGTAGTCCCCGTTGAGGATACGAACGCCGTACTGCTTTTGGAGGGCTTGCACCGTTCCAGGGGGAATGCGCACGCCGTTGACGACCACCCCATCGACCGCCCAGGCCGTCCAGCCGCACAACAGGAGCCCGGCCACCTTGAAGGCACTGACCTTGGGAGCAATGAAGGCTCTTGCCATGGAAGCCCCTCCGTTCTGCGCTCCAGAGACGTAAGAATCGGGCGATTACCCGCGCCCCAAGCTATGTCTCGGAACCCTCGCTGTCAATGTGCCCTTGACCCAAGCGAGGATCTCCTTGTGGTCCACACTTGGTCGAAGCCGTGATGCCTCCCATGAACCCAACCGAACAGGACGTTCCTGCTCGCTTCCCTGGGCTCCGCCGTCCCGAAGCAAGGCTCCTGCAATCCGGCGAAAGCAAAGGCATCGACTCCGTGCGGGATCTCAGGTGGGATTCACTTCCGCTTCAGCCTCCGTCTCCGCCTCCTCCGCCTCTTCGTCGGCATCCACGTCCGGCTTCAGGAGGTGGATGGCCTGGCCAAGGCTGAGGCCGTTGTCCACCATCTCCACCTTGAGGGCGTCGAAGGCGATTCCCAGGTTGTAGGACACATGCACGGCCGCCACGAACTGCCCGAGGTTCTTGAAGCCGGTGGCCGCCGCGGTCAGGTCGGTCCCTTCGGGCAGCAGCTCCGCCAGCTTGGATGAGAGCTTCGTGTGCTTGGCGAGCTGGACCTCAGGGGCTTTGACGGACTTCCCTGTCTTGGCACCATGACCACCCTTGGCGCTCATGCCCTTCCCACCTGCTTCCGAAGACCCTTTCCCATTGCCGCCTTTGTTCCCCCCGGGTCCGGCCTGAAGCGCCAGCGGACCCGAAGCCAACACAAGCAGAAGAGCCAGGGTCATGTGTGTCTGATACGCGTGCATCCGCATGACAACACCCCCGCCAAGTATGGTGCCGGTGGCGGCTGAAGCAAGCACCACATCCGCTTGATCAGGAGGGCACCTTCGCATCCTTGAGGCCGGTCAGCTTCACGAAGACGAGGTCCTTTTCGGGGTGTCTCGCGTTCTCCACGGACTGGAGGGTGGTGCCATCGAACTGGGACAGGAACTCGGGCAGGCTCCGCTTGGGAATGACCGCAAAGACCGCACGCCCGGCCGCGTGCTCCAAATAGTAGGCCGCCAGGGGCCCCCACGCGTCGAACCGAACGACAGGGCGCTTCGCGAAGTAGGGCAGGATCGGCGAGTTGGACTTCCACTGGACGATCACGTCGTTGGGTTGCAGGGTCCTCCCCACCTGCTGCGCGAAGGTCTGTTCCGCGGACCGCCAGCGGTCCATGCTCGAAGGGAAGAAGGCCGTGTACCCGGTCGTCAGGATCGTGATCGCCAGAAGGACCGGCGCAAGCTGGGCAGCCCAGGGCGTCCGGCCATCTTCCTCGGCCCCCCAGCCCGAACGGAGCAGCAGAATCGGGGGCACCAGGCTGACCAGGAGCCATCCGAGGGAGAGATAGGCCTGTTGCTGGATCACCAGTCCGACGAAGACCAGGCCGAGAGAAAGGAGCACCCCCAGCAGGATCCTCCGGCCGGTCGTCTTCAGCCCCTCGTGGGCGCCGCACCCCATGGCGCGCGCCAGGAACAGGGAGCAGACCGGCAGCAGCGGCAGCATGTAGTGCTTGCGGTAGTGCCCGCCGATGGTGAAGACGACCAGAAGCAGGAGGCTCACGTAGGTGAGGAGGCGCGTCGGCTCGTCCGCGGGCTTCCAGTGCTTCCAGAGCCTGGGAATCAGGAAAGGCGCCACGAGACTGATGGGCAGCATGAGGCCGAAGAGCGTCCTCAGGTAGTACGCACTCGCCAGTTCCTTCGGGGAAGCCAGGTTCCGGAGCAGGGATCCCGAGAGCTGGGTCTGGGCGATGTCCACGTTCAGGAGCCTCAGCTTCTGCTGCAGGAGCAGCCACCATGGCAGGACCAGGGCACAGAAGAGGACCACGCCGCTGAAGGGCCGCAGGATCCGCAGGGTGCGCGAGCGGTCGGGCCCCGTGACCAGGAAGAGCACCAGACCGGCCAGGAAGATCACCGGCACCTGGGGTCCCTTGGTCAGGGTCGCCAGACCGGCCAGCGCCCAGCCCAGCCAGGCGTAGCCGGCCTGGCTTCTCGACCCGTCTTCGGCTTTCCAGGCATAGAGCCAGGCGAACAGCTGGAGTGCCGCGAAGGTGGAATACAGGAAGTCGGGGCGTGCACTGTGCGTCAGGTTGGCATAGCCCTGGGCACTGATCAGCATCAGCGCACCCAGCCGGCCCGTCACCGGATCGAAGAGTCGGGCACCCGCGTGGTACGTCGCCAGGACCAGGACCAGGCCAGCCAGCAGCGACACCAGCCGCCCGTGCCACACGTCGATGTCATCGGAGGACGGATCCAGATGGGACAGGGCCGCGGTGGCCCAGTAGTTGAAGGGCGGCTTCTGGAGGCGGGGCTCGTAGTTGAAGCTGGGCAGGACCCACTCGCCCTTGGCGGCCATTTCCCGCGTGGTCTGGAGCACGAACACCTCGTGGTCCTCCAGGGGGATGCGGTGGATCCCCGTCAGGGTGGTCATCCAGAGGCACAGCAGGATGGCTGGCCACCGGTACTGGTTCAGGAACCTTCTCAACACGCAAAACCCCTTCGCACGCCTGCCCAGGATGACAGGCTGCGCAGGCGGGGCCAAACGGCGGATGCGTCCCTGGAGGCTCAGGCGCCCAGTTCGTATTCCCGATGGAGCGCGATCACCGCCTCGTGGAG
Organism: uncultured Mesoterricola sp.; assembly: GCA_964479495.1. Lineage (GTDB taxonomy): Bacteria > Acidobacteriota > Holophagae > Holophagales > Holophagaceae > UBA1801. The sequence goes on along the minus strand of CAYZND010000104.1, from coordinate 5,710 downwards.
CTGCCGCCCCTCCACCAGGCAGGAGATGGTCATGTGGGAATCCGAGGTCTGGTGGATCTGGATGCCGGCCTTGGCCAACGCCCTCACCGTGCGCGCCATGACGCCCGGTACGCCGCGCATGCGGCTCCCGATCACCGTGACCTTACCCATCCCTTCGGCAATCTCGTGCTCGTAGCCCATGCCTTCCAGCAAGCGGGCCAGGGGCTCGCGATCCTGCCCCTCCACGGTGAAGACCTTCAGTTCGGGGCTGATGTTGATCATGTCGATGCTGACGCCGGCCTCGGCGATCCGGGTGAACAGGAGCTCATCGCGCTCAATGTCCGGACGGAGCCCCTTGAAGTGGATCTTCACCTTGCAGCGCCCCGTCACGTGGGCCACGGCGGTGATGATGCGGCTGTCCTCGCCGGACTTGTAGGTCCGGTTGGGATCCGTCCCGGAGATCAGCGTGCCCGGGTGATCCGTCAGGGTGCTCTTGATGTACATCGGGATGCGACTCCGCATGGCGATCTCGACCGCCCGGGGGTGGATGACCTTGGCGCCGTATTCGGCCATCTGGAACACGTCGTTGTAGTTCACCGTCTCCATGATCCGCGCCTCCGGAACCACCCGCGGATCGGCGGTCATGATGCCCTCGACATCGGTGTAGATCTCCACCGCCTGGGCATTCAGGGCCTCACCCAGGATGGCGGCGGTCACATCGCTGCCGCCCCGACCGAGGGTGGTGACATTGCCCCGGGCATCCACACCCTGGAAACCGGCCACCACGGGGATGCGCCCCTCGCCAAGGAGCTCCAGGATCCGCTTGGCATCCACCTCCAGGATGGTCGCATCGCCGAAGCCGGAGTCCGTGTGGATGCCTGCCTGCCCCCCGGTCAGCACCACCGGGTCCAGGCCATGGCTGGTCAGCGTGCCCGCCATGACCACGCAGGAGATCACCTCGCCGCAGGACATGAGGAGATCCATCTCCCGGGGGGGAGTCTTCCCGGACTGCCGGGCCAGGTCGATGAGGGTGTCGGTGGCGTACGAGTCGCCGCTGCGTCCGATGGCCGAGATCACCACCACCGGGAGGCAGCCCTCCGCCAAGGCCGCGAGGATCTTGCCGGCCACCATCTCCCTGCGCCCAGGGGTGGAGACGGAGGTTCCACCGAATTTCTGCACCAGGATCTTCATGCACGCCACTCCCATGGTTCGAATCATGCCGCGAAGTCCCCGAAAGACCTCCGACCCCCCTATGAAGGAGTTGGTCGCGCGAGGGCTCTGGGACTGTCCTCAACCATACCATCGATGCCCATCCCGCCCGGCAGGACCGGGCCTAGCCCCGTGCGGCCAGCTTGGCATGGAGCCGGGCAATGCGGCGCCGCTTGCTCCAGCGATTGAGGGCCGGGATCATGGACTTCAGCGGCAGAAGGGTGGAGGCGCCGATGCCATCGATCAGCACGAACCGCTCCTCACCAGCGGCGTCGATCCCCAGCACCAGGTTGCAGTCGTTGAGGTCGTCGATCACGAGGTCGCTGTCCTGGAGGATGGCCAGGCAGTCGTCCAGCATCCGCTGCCGCTCCGGATCCAGGGGGCCATACGTGAGCAGCTTGTCCAGCGTCCAGGCCGCCTTGCCCTCACGGCCCAGGACCTTCCGCACCACCAGCCCCAGGCCCAGATCCGTCCGCACCAGACCGACGATCTCCTGGATGAACGGCAGGCAGCGGGGAGCGCGGGCGCAGGCCACCAGGTATTCCCGGATCTCGCTCAGAAACGGCTGGTACTCCCGGCACCGGCGTTGGCGGTGGTGGAAGGAACCCCCAGCCCCGAACTTGGCTGCGACATATTCCGCACGCAGGACCTTGATCAGGAGATCGGAAGCCCCAGGGTGCTGGAAGACCAGGCGCTGGTGGCCATGGAAGAGGGGTGCAGCGGCACTCAACTGAATCACACCGCAATCATGACTCAACGAATCTTGCTCCGCCCTTTGCATCCGGTCTCCACGCTCCCGCCAGTGTAGCCTGCGCGGGTGGGAAGCGCCTCTCAGCGCCGGTCTCGGCCGATCCAGCCCAGGCGACGGAAGACCATCAGCAGGGTCGCCACGACCGCGGCCATGAGGCCGAGAACCGCGAAGTAGCCCACTTCCCATTGCGTCTCTGGGATGTGCTTGAAGTTCATGCCGTAGATGCCGGTGATGACGGTGAGCGGGAGCAGGAGCGCCGAGACCACCGTGAGCACACGGGCCACGTCCGCCGTGCGATTGGCGGCACGGGCCTGGATGGCGCCCAGGATGCCGTCGAGCAGGTCCCGGCTGGAGTCCACGGCGGCGCGCACGGCCAGGGCGTTCTGCAGCATCTCCCGGAAGGAGGACACCCCCTCGGCGCTGATGAAGGGGCTGCGCTTGGTGGCCAGCCGCATCAGGATGATGTGCAGGCTCGCGGCGAGCTTCTTCAGGGTCAGGATGTTCCGGCCTGCCAGGGAGATGTCCTCGGATACCTCCTCCTGCTTGGCGGTGAGGAGGCTCTCCTCCAGGAGATCCAGGAAGTTGTCGTTGGCCAGGTTCAAGTGAGCGTAGTCGTAGAGGCAGCGCTGGAGGAAGAGGAAGGCGATGAAGCCGGGCGTCTTGCCGGCCAGCAGGAAGCTCTCACCGCAGGTGTCCATCACCTCCTGGACCACCGCCAGGGGCTTGCGGTGGTAGGTGATCACGAAGTCCGCGCCCAGGACCAGGAGCACGCGATGGAAGCGGAACTCCGTGATGCCGTTCGAGGTGTCCAGATGGCGCTCGGGATCCTCCACCTCATACAGGTAGAACGCCAGGCTGTCCGTCCGCTCCACAAGGCGCGGCAGGACCTCCGGAGCATCGAAGTGGCTTGCCAGCACCAGGTCGATGCCGAAGCGGCGGAGCAGGTCGTTGAGCGCCCCGATGTCCTGGCCTTCCAGGTCCACCCAGCTGAAGACCTCCGGATCCGCCAGCTCGGCATCCAGATCGGTGGAGGTGAATACGCGAAAGACCCGCTGACCGGGATGGAAGCTCACGCCATGGAAGCGCGCAGCACCGAGCCCATCGGACGCCATGGCATCTCCTGTCCGGAAGTGCCGACAGTGTAGCGGGTTTCCATCCAAGGCAGCATTCAGCAACGCCATGCGGGAGGGAGGCCTATGCTCGCATGCCCCCTTCCGAGCGGCCGATTCAGGAGTTCCACGCTCCTAAGCTCAAGCCATCGTTGGCGGGGCATGCCTCCGACCGTGAGGAGGAGATCCCGGTCCAGGATCCCCTCCATGCGGTCTTGGCTCAGCCGGCCACCAGCGACAGCTGATCCCACACGGCATCTGCCTCCTGGATGGCCGCCAACCGGGCGGCACGCTCGCGATCCTCCACGGGTTCCGGCTTGGGCAGGGCGTCGAACTCCTTCTGGCGCAGGCCGCGCAGGAACTTGTCCGCCACACTGGGGAAGAGCTCCAGCAGCAGGGCCTCCTTCTCGTCCTTCGCCAGCTTCAAGCCGCCAAGATCAGCGAGCTCCGGGTTGGGTTGGGCCGTATAGGCGGACGTATCGTAGGGCTTCTCCTCCGGTGAACCTGTCACCTGCTGCCGGAAGGCCGGATCCACCGCGATGGGCGTCTTCCCGTACGAGCCCTTCACCAGCTCCACGAAGTTCGCGCTGCAGTTGGAGTAGAAGGACTGCCCCTGGCTCTCGGCCATGACGCAGGCCACCGCCTGGGCGCCCACGATCTGGCTGGTGGGCGTGACGAGCGGCACGCAGCCCGCATCCACGCGCACCCTGGGCACCACCTTCAGCACGTGATCGAAGAGGTGGTCGATCTTGGCCTGCTTCATCTGGGAGAGCATGTTGGTGTACATGCCGCCCGGGATCTGCGCCAGGCGGACGGCGTCATCCGGCTCCGGGAAGTTGAAGTGGCGCTCGATGCGGTGGCAGGCATCCAGCAGCTCGTCGTAGCGTCCCGCCTTCGCCTGTGCGACGGCCTGGTCGAAGAGGGCATCGATCTCGGCGGGCAGCTTGTCCGTGGCAAGGTCGAACGCGATGGGGAAGTAGGCCTTGAACTCGTCGAAGGCCGCCAGCTCCTGCCGGATGGTCCTCAGCTCCCGGTTGATGGCCCCCACGGCGGCCCGGTCCACGCCGGTCTCCAGGCCCAGCTTGTCCGCGAAGAGCTGGATCAGTTCGAAGGCGGGTGCGGCGGGGCCCCCGGCGAAGTTCATGATGACCGTGTCGATGACATCCGCGCCCTCCACCATGGCCACCAGCACCGAAGCCAGGCCGAAGCCCGGGGTGCAGTGGGTGTGCAGGTCGATGGGCACCTTCACGCGGGCCTTCAGGGCCCGCACGAGCCGCGCCGTCTGCTCAGGCGTGATGAGGCCCGCCATGTCCTTGATGCTGATCATGTCGGCGCCCAGCTGCTCCAGCCACGCGGCCTTCTCCACGAAGTAGTCCACCGTGAAGGTCTTGCCGGGCAAGGGCTTGCCCTTCAGGAAGCCCTTCACCCGCTCGCCGAAGGTGAAGTGGGGATCCACGGTGTAGCAGACCGCGCAGTCCGCCATCCCGCCCGCGCCCTTCACGAACCGGATGCTGGACTCCATGTTGGCCGTGTCATTGAGGGCGTCGAAGATGCGCATGATGTCGATGCCCGTGTGCACGGCGTTCCGGCAGAAGCCCTCGATGACAGAATCGGGGTACGGGTTGTACCCGAAGAGGTTTCGGCCCCGGCTCAGGGCCGTGAGCTTGGAGACGCCGCCCATGGCCTCCTTGATGCGCTCCAGGCGGTGCCAGGGGTTCTCGCCGAGATAGCGCATGACGGAGTCCGGAACCGCCCCGCCCCAGACTTCCATGGCGTAGAAGTTGGCCCTGGCGTAGTGCGCCAGGAGCCGGTCCACCTGGGCCTGCGTCATGCGGGTGGCGAACTGGGACTGCTGCCCGTCCCGCAAGGTGAGGTCGCGAATCAGGATCCTGCGCGTCATGGCTGCCTTCCTCCAAGCTCGTGCACCTCCACGGGAAGGAACTCCTCGTCGAGGTGCCCCCCCATCCTGCGCCGGGAGTACACGAGACTTCAATGCCCCCGGAGCGCCCCCTCCGCCTGCGGCACGAGACAGGGATCCTAATCTCTTGGGAAACCGCACGTTAATGCCGAGGTCGAGCGAGAGAAAAGCCTCGGCATGCCGGTCCGGCACTATTCCGGGACTCATACCTTTTCCAACGCCCTTGCCCGCAATTCCGTGCGTCACCGATCGCGGGATCATGCAGGAGTGGCCAGAGGGGCGCAGTCGCCCAAAGGTGGGAACAGCGGGATGGCCGGAAGTGGCTGATCCAAGACCCGGACCTGGTGCCGGATCAGCCGCCGCTCGTCATCCACCCAGCACGCGCCATTGCGCTCCAGGTCCAGGTACCTCCTTGGTCCCTGTCGGCCCTTGCGTGGGTGATCCTCAGCCTGGCAAGGCCCCTAATCCACGTAGCGGGCCTCCTTGGCCAACTCCGGCGGAAGGGACAGCTTGAACTTCTGAAGCTGTTTCCGGCTGAATAGCAGGTTTCCTTTCTCGGCCGTAATCGGTCCCAGAGCCGCCGGAGACATCCCTTCCGAAAGGATCTTCTGAACCAGGCTGGCGGCGGCTTTCCCCTGCTCGCGCCCGTAAAGCACCAGACCACCGATGGTCCTGTCGGAACCCACCGAGAAGTCCCAGAAACCGAACGGGGGGACTGGCGTGTTCCGGGAGGTCCAGCGCACC
>CAYZND010000103.1:0-10182 GCA_964479495.1 uncultured Mesoterricola sp. | reverse complement strand
GCTTCGAGTGCTTCCGCCACCTGAACGTGAAATGACAGGAGGAACCCATGACCCGTAAGCTCGGGGCTGTCCTGACCCTGACCTTGTTCACCTCCGGGATCCTCGCCCATGCCCAGTTCCGCGACATGTGGGGCACGGGCTGGAACAACCCCGTCTCCGCTTCCATCGGCTCCAGCATCTACTGGAAGACCATGACCATGCCGCCGAAGCAGGGAAAGACGGCACCGGCCACGATCGCTCCGACCACGACCACCACGGCCCCGCCTGCCCAGAAGCCTCGGACGGTGAACTACTCTCCCGCGAAGAACTCGCCGACCCCGCGGAACATCGCCGGGACCTTCCAGACGGAAGCCGCCGACCAGAAGGAGCTGGAGGACACCTTCGTGGCCTTCCTCGACTTCTTCAACACCAAAGTCACCACGGGTCCCGACCGCTTCAACGTGGCCAGCGCTGCGGCTTTCTTCATGGCCATCAACTACTCGGTGGCCACGGGCAAGGAAGTCTCCGACAAGCGCGTGGAGGCCTTGAGGGACGCCCTGCAGGCGAACCTGCTCACCCACGAGAAGTTCCAGGCCATGAGCGCGAGCCGACGCCAGGAGCTGCACGAGACCCTCGTCATCTACGCCATGCTCTCCCAGACCGGCTACCGCGAAGGGGAGGAGAAGGGCGACAAGCAGCAGATGGCCAACTTCAAGGACTTCGCCCGCCAGAGCCTGAAGGCCGTGCTGGGCGCCACGCCGGAACAAATGGTCTTCACGGACACCGGGCTCACGTTCAAGTAGGACGCTATCGTCTTCACAGCTCTCCGAAGCGCGTGGCGATGGCGCGTCGACGGAAGGCGAAGATGCGCTCGATGTCCCGCCGCACCCAGGGGGCGGCCAAGGTGCCCAGGGGACCGAACCCAATCCGGTAGCGGACCCGGTCTCCCAGCCGCGTCCCACCAGCGGGCAGTTCCTCGAAGGTGTGGGTGTGGTGCCAGAGGGCGTAGGGTCCCTGGACCTGGATGTCCACAAAGCGGTGCGGGGGCTCCCAGGCTTCGATGCGGGTCCGCCAGCGCAGGGGCAGGCCGTGGAGGCTGATCCGGTAGTCGTAGAGGGCGCCCTCTCCCACCGGCAGGGGCTCCGGCGTGAGGATCCGGAAGCCCAGCCATGGCGGTGTGAGGGCCTGGAGGTTGGCCGGATTGCGGAAGAAGGCGAAGACCTCCTCCAGGGGGGCCCGGACCTCCTGGGTCGCGGCGAAGCAGGCTTCCTTCATGGGTGGCTCCCGCCCCGCTCTTGCCAGGTGCCGATCAGCTGGCTGGTCCCGCTCACGAGGGCCCCCAGCACCGTGCCCCAGGCGAGATCGACCTCCGTGACCAGCACCGGCCAGTCGCGCAGCGTCGCCAGGTTGGTGAGGTCGTAGGTGGCGTACGTGAAGAAGCCGAAGAGGGCACCGAGGAGCACCGCCTTGCCCAGGGAGCCGGTCTCCAGGGCCGGGCGCACGGCGAAGAACAGGAGGCCCACGATGTAGATCAGGTAGAACCCGAAGGCGGCGGCCCAATCGATCCGGGGTTGGAGAAAGGCCGCGAGCTGTTCGGCGTAGAAGCGCCGGGCCAGGAAGCCCAGTCAGAGCAGGTCGATGGCCAGGAAGACCGGCAGGGTCAGCAGGTAGAGCTTCAACCAGAACAGGATTCGCATGCGGCACCTCTCCAAGCGTCGGACAACGAATGGGATGCCGGACAGAGGGATCCGAAGCCAAGTGTCTATATTATTTTCTGGACTATAATCCTTGGATTGCATCCAATGACGCAGCGACAGGGAGGGTCCCATGACCGATGGGTCGGTGAGCATTGGGAGCGTGGCGGAGGCGACCGGACTCTCCGTGGAGGTCATCCGGATCTGGGAGCGCCGCTACGGCTTCCCGGTCCCGGTGCGCCTTCCCTCCGGCCACCGGCGCTACCGGGCCGAGGACCTCCGGCGCCTGCGGCTCCTCTCCCTGGCCCTCGCCAAGGGTCACCGGCCCGCCCAGGTGGTCCCCCTGCCCGAGGGGGACCTCCGGACCCTGCTGGGCGGCTCCGAATCGGAGACCGTCGCCTCGCTCCTGGAAGCGGTGAAGGCCATGGACAGCGCCGAGCTCCGGCGCCGGCTCCACGAGGCTCACCAGGCCCGGGGCCTCCTGCCCTTCCTGTGCGAGGTGGTGAGCCCCCTGCTGGAGCGGGTGGGCACCCTCTGGGTGGAGGGGACCCTGGACATCCACCAAGAGCACCTCCTGACGGAGGTCCTGGAGGACCTGCTCAGGACCCTCCGGGCCGGGTTCCAGCCGAGCGCCCAGGCGCCCGTCGTGGCCTTGGCCACCCTGCCCGGGGAGCGGCACCGGCTGGGCCTCCTGATGGGCTCGCTGGTCTATGCGGCCCAAGGCGCCCGAGTGGAGATGCTGGGAACGGACCTCCCCCTGGCCACCCTCGCCTCCGCAACAAGGACCCTCGGCGCCCACACCCTGGGGGTCAGCGTCTCCCTGGCGGGGAGCGGGGAGGCGGCTCAGCTGTTGCTGCGGGACCTGCGGGAGCGGCTTCCCGATTCAGTCAGGCTGGTGGCGGGCGGACAGGGTGCGGCACGCCTTCGGAGGATCCCAGGCGTGACCTTGGTGCGCGGGCTGGAAGTCGCGCGTTGATTTACAAGCCCGTCCAGATTTTGTCTAGAAATTTTTCTTAACAATTTCCTTCATGGAAGCCTCCAAGAGTTACCGGCCGATGCCGTTTCCCCCTGGAGCTTCACATGGTCCTTCGCTTTGCCGTTCCCGTCTTCGCGATCCTGCTGGCTTCCCCCGCCCTGGTGGTCGCTTCCCCCGCCACAAAGGCGGACATCGTGGACACAGCCATCTCGGCCGGGTCCTTCAAGACTCTGACCGCGGCCCTGAACGCCGCGGGCCTTGTGGACACGCTCAAGGGCAAGGGCCCCTTCACCGTGTTCGCGCCCACGGACGAGGCCTTCGCCAAGCTGCCCGCGGGCACGGTGGACTCCCTGCTGAAGGACATCCCTAAGCTGACGGCCATTCTCACCTACCACGTGGTTCCCGGCCAGGTGACCGCCAAGGACGTCATGAAGCTGTCCTCGGCCAAGACGGTGCAGGGCCAGTCCCTGACCATCAACACCATGAACGGCGTGAAGGTGGATGGCGCCAATGTGATCACGGCGGACGTGATCGCCTCCAACGGAGTCATCCACGTGATCGATGCCGTGGTGCTGCCCAAGTAACGGGAAGGGCAAACGGAGCCGGGGAGCGGGGCTATCCCGCTCCCCGGCTTATCGATTGGAGTGCAGACCGATGGTGTTGCCTTCGGAGTCCCGCACGATGGCAATGAAGCCGTACTCACCGATGCTCATCTTGGGGCGGATCACAACGCCGCCTTGGAGCCGTGCCCGGGCGGCTTCCACGGCACAGTCCTCGCAAGTGAAATAGACCAGTGTCCCTCCGTCACCCGGAGCCTTCTGGGCGGTCTGGACCAGGGCCCCCGCGATGCCCTTGCGGCCTTCGTTCCAGGGGAACACGCACATCTTCAGATCGGTGCCCACGGGCGGGAGCTCCGCCAGCTCGCACCGGAACACCGCCTCGTAGAAGCGCCGGGCCCGTGCCATGTCCGTAACGTAGAGCTCGAACCAGCCGACGGCGTTGCTTGTTGCAGCCATGGTTCCCCCCGTTGAAGGCGCGGCAATGACTCTCGGATGCCCGGCTCCAGGGGACCGTGACGGGCTGAGGGGCTCAGCTTTTCCGTTCCACCTTCAGCAGGATCACTTCGCCCTGCTTGAGGGTGGTGACCTGCAGGGCCACCTCGGATGGATCCTCGGCATCCCCCCACTTCATCGTGGCCGGCACGTTCACCTGGGGCTCACCGGTGTCCGCACTCGCGAGGATGCTCCTGCGGATGGCACAGCCTGAGCAGTGGATGGTCCTCCCGCACCCTTCCGGCTGCTTGGCATGAATGCAGGTGAAGACCTCACCGACCGCCCTGTGCCTGAGATCATCCTCGGACATGCCCAGAAGCTCCCGCGCGGCCCGGTTCGCGAAGGACGCCGTCACGTCGCTTTCCACCACGAGCACAGGGATGGCCAGTTCCTCAAGGTAGAGCTGAAGGGAATACGGGGTGTCCCGGATCATGCGGTTGGCGCATGCGTCGCAGATGCCATGGGTGACGATCGTCTCCCCCTTGGAGGGCATCTCGGTCTGGCACCAGGCACAGATGCGGGTCATGTCAGGGTCCTTGTGCGGAATGCGATGCCGGTGGCGGGCCTAGCGGACAAACTCGGAGATGGACTCCACCTTGGCCGACATGCTGAGGATGTCCGTGTTGATGGCCTCCATCTTCTGGGTGAGGGCCCGCACCTGCTCGGCGACCTTGTTCATGTGCTCGGCGATGACCGCGAACCCTTTGCCCATCTGACCCACCTTGGCCGATTCGATGCCGGCATTGAGGGACAGCATCTGGAGCTGGGACATGATGGCTCGCACCTGCATCAGGGTGGCCTCCATCTCCCGCGTGCCGCCGGTGATCTCGTCCTCCACCTCCGAGATCTTCTCCATGACGTGGCTGCGCACGCCTTCGGCCTTGTGCTCCACCGCCTGCATCATGAGCCGGGCCACTCGGCTGGGGATGAAGGTGGCGCCCACCTCCGCCGCCAGGAGGGCCACGGCCTCGGTCACCGCCTCCACCCCCGTCACCTCGAAGACCAGGTTCGGCTTGGCCACGCGGAGCGCCTCGGCCGCATCGTGGAAGACGGGGATCTCGAGCTGGCGCGCCAGCTGGAAGCCGGGGGCCTCCGGGTTGGGATCCGCGATGCCCACGACCAGTCCCTGGGCTTGGCTGAACAGCTTCAGGGCCGCCATCCCGGCCGTGCCCGCGCCGATGATGACCATCCGCTGTCCGCTGGACTTGATCTCGACTGCACCCATGGTGTGACTCCTGCGGTCCGATGGGAACGGAGGTTCCCACCCAGCCTCCATCCTAGAACGTTCCGAGGGTCCGCCCCCTCGGAAACACGCCCCTGCAGCGGGAAAGGGGTGACATGCCAACGGGCTGCCAGCCCCTCTGGAAAAGACCGCGGCGGAAGGCACCGGGTCACGGTTCCCAGCTCACATGTGCCACACGGACCTCTGCGCCCAGGCGCAGGAACTGCAGCAGCCACCGCTCCTGCTCGGGCCGCACACGATCGCCCGGCCCCTTCACCTCGTGCAGGGCCCACGCCATCCCGCCGGGCTCGTAGAGGAAGAGATCGGGAAAGCCGGAGCCGAAGGCCCGGGGGTTGAGCGCCAGGGTCCTCAGCACGGGGATCAGGACGGCCGGCGGGATCCGGGTCAGGGCCGCTTCCAGATCCGTACGCCGCAGGGCTCTCCAGGAGACGAAGGCGCAGGCCACGCCCTGCTTGCGATCGAAGGTGTCCAGGATGCGGTGCACCAGGGAACCGTGGGCCCCCAGCTCCGCCAGCCGCGCCTCGAAGCGCGCCCGTCGTCGCTCGAAGAAGTCGGGATGCCCCAGGTCCGCGGGTGCCGTCTGGAACCGGTGCTGGAAGGCTCCCCGCACGGGTGCGAAGAGCACGTCCCAGAAAGCCAGTCCGAAGAGTGCGTTCCAGAGGACGTTCTCGGCGAAGAAGCCCGCCCAGCCCTGCCTTCGGGCGTCTTCCAGGACGGCCTGCTCCACGGAGTCCTGCCTGGGCAGCGAGAGGTGCAGTTCGGGGATCCTGTCCTGCGGGGGCTGGCCCTCCAGCCAGCGGGAGGCCTCGGGCACGCGGCGGGCCAGACGCCGCAGGAAGATCCGGGCGAAGCGCTCCTCTCCGGGATCCCGCGGGGCCTCCGCCAGGACCATGGCCAGGCGGCACGCATCCCCGGCGCGGCCTTCCTTCGCCAGGAGCCGGGCGATGCGCTCCCGGGCAGGGGGCAGGTCGCTGCGCTCATAGCAGGCGAGGGCCTGGGCCGCCTCGCCCGCGCGCTCCCAGGTCTGCCCCAGGAGGTTCAGGAGCCGGTGATACCGCCGCTGCTGGCGCACCCCGGGATGGGGCTCCATGGCCAGCGCCGTCGCGGTGATCCCGGCGATGGCCTCGCGGTCGTTGACCAGGGCAGCCTGCTCCAGGGCCTCCCGGAGCGCGCGGATGGAGAGCAGGAAGTCCACGTCCGCCCGGGTCTCGAACAGCCGGTCTGTGGGATCCACGGCGTAGGGCTCGTAGGCGAGGCGTCCCGTGTCCGCCAGCACGAAGCTGGACAGGTCCTGCTCACCGTTGCCGAAGAAGAGGAAGAAGATGAGCCCCCACAACTCCGTCGCCAGCGGCCGGACGGGCCGGAGGAAGGTCTCCAGAGGTTCCGCCAGCGGGACCGGATCGGCCCCTTCCACCAGACGTTCCACCAGGGCTTCCCGTCGGTGGCCCTTGGCGTGGGAAAGCCCGAAGCACGCCAGCAGGTCGCAGACCTCCCCTTTCGTCAGCAGGGGCAGCAACTCCTGAACAGGTCCCTGCCGCGTGCAGAAGCCCGCCGCCTCGAGGCTTCGCAGCGGCGCCTCGGTCGGCCCGATCTCCGCGTAGCGCAGGCCGTCCTCCCGGAACCAGGGGCCTCGCCGCGTGAGCATGCGCACGTAGAGGCGCCGGGCGGGGAGCGACAGGGCCTCGAAGGCCTCCAGCCGCGCCGTCTCCTCCGGCCGCAGCAGGTCGCCGTACCGGCTCCGCACGTCGGCGAGCACCGCCTCGACGTTCCGCAGGTAGTAGCCCTCGGGCAAGGGCCCCAGCGGGAGCTCAGACTGCGGCCCCAGCGGGAGTTCAGGCTGGGGTCCCTGCGGTAAGTCAGACACTGGCCCACTCATCCGCCCTCCCAGAAGCGGCGCACATCGGCCAGGATGGCGGCGGACACGGCCTCCCGGGGGGACTCCCGGAACCAGTCCTCGGGGAAGCAGCGGGCGTAGGCGTCTTCCAGGAAGCGCCCGTCGAGGAAGACCAGGAGGCCCCGGTCCTCGGGGCTGCGGATCACGCGGCCCGCCGCCTGGACCGCCTTGGCCATGGCCGGGAACGTGTAGGCGTAGGCTTCGCCCGAGCCCAGAGTGCGGTCGAAGTAGTCCTTGATGAGCTGGCGCTCCAGGTCGAAGGGCGGCAGGGGAGGCCCCACCACCACGCAGCCGATGAGGGCCTCCCCGGGCAGGTCGATGCCCTCGGAGAGGGAGCCCCCCTGCACCGCCAGCACCACCACGCCCTGCGCCTCCCGCAGGGAGGTCAGCAGCGCAGCGAGGTCCATCTGGGAGGCTCCCCGCGGCTGGGCGAAGACCTGGAAGCCGGGCAGGTCCAGCAGGGCCTGCGTCTTCTCCAGGAAGTCGAAGCTGGGGAAGAACACCAGGTAGTTGCCGTGCCGCTCGGGCAGCACCCGGGACAGGAAGTCCGCGATGCGGGGGATCTCCTGCGGGCGCCGGCGCAGCAGCGTGGAGATCTGGGGCACCACGAGGATGCGCCGGTGCTCCGCCGGGAACGGCGAGGGGATCTCCTCCTGCAGGGTGCGCTCCGCGGGCAGGCCCGAGAGGCGCTCGTAGAAGGCGAAGGGCTTCAGCGTGCCCGAGAAGAGCACGACGCCGGCCAGGGGCTTCAGGCGCTCCGCCAGGTGGGCCGAGGCATCGGCGCAGGTGACCTGCAGGCGCCCCGGAGGAATCCAGGTGATCAGGTGAGCGGGGCTCAGCTCCCGCAGCACCGCGCAGAAGCCCGACCACAGCCGGAAGAGCTGGACCAGGGGGTGGCCCGGGCTGAGGGTGGCGCCCTCCGCCGCCGCCGTGGCCAGAAGGCGGCGCAGGCGGGCTTCTTCCGCCAGGAAGGGCTCCGGATCCACCGCCACTTGGCGGTGGTCTCCCGCGTGGGCTTCCACCCGCTTGAGGCAGCGCCCGAGCTGCCGGGTCACCTTGCCCCGCAGGGACGCGTTCCGGGGTCCGCGCCAGGCCTTCCGCAGGGCCTCCAGCTCCCGCAGGTCCAGGGCCGGGGAGAACCAGTCGGTGGCCCGGGACGGCAGGTTGTGGGCCTCGTCGAAGAGCACCAGGTTGCGCGCGCTCAGCTCCGGCGTCGCGAAGAAGCGCTGCACCGTGGCCTGGGGCGCCAGCACGTAGTTGTAGTCGCCGATCACCACGTCGGCGTTCCGCGCCGCATCCAGGGACAGCTCGAAGGGGCAGAGCTCGAAGCGGTCCGCCGCCTCCTTCAGGGCCGCCGTGTCCGCGCAGCCTTCCGCCCGGAGTTCCGCGAGCACGTCCGAGGCCTTCAGCCGGTCGTAGTAGCCCTTCGCCCGGGGGCAGGCCTCGGGGGTGCAGTGCACCTCCTCCTGGGGACAGACCTTCTCCTTGGCGCGCAGGGTCACGGAGCGCACCCCATGCCCTTGCGCCCGGAGCAGGCGGACGAAGGACTCCGCGAGACCGTGCTGGCTGTTGCGCGGCGTGGCGTAGAAGACGCGCAGGTCCTCCGCCAGGGCCTTGCGGAGCGCCGGGAAGAGCAGCGCCGCCGTCTTGCCCAGGCCCGTGGGGGCCTGCACCAGGAGAGGCCGGTGCTCCTCGAAGGCCCGGTCCGCCAGCGCCATGAGGTGGTCCTGCCCCGGGCGCAGCTCCGCGAAGGGAAAGGCCAGTCCCTCGCCGATGCCGCGCCGTTCCTCGGCCCGGGCCAGGACCTGCAGGTGGGCCTGCCGCAGGGCCTCCAGCTGCCCTTCCACCCAGACCGTGAAGGCCTCGGGCTCGAAGGCCACGGGCACCAGGGCCTCCGCCTCGTCCAGCAGCGAGATCACGCGCAGGCGGCAGGTGGTCGCCTCCCCCGTCTCCATCCAGTGGATCCACGCGTACATCCGCGCCTGCTGGGCGAAGACGTGGTCCTGGTCCGCCGCCAGCGCCCGCAGGAGGGCGGCGGGCTGGAAGGTGGTCTTGATCTCCTCCACCAGGCAGGGAGGCCCCGGCAGGCGCACATCCAGGCGCCCCCGCACCAGGCACTCGTAGCCCTCCCGCTCCAGCGCGCGCAGCACGGACACCTCGCAGCGGGTGCCGGGCACCTCGCGCATCAGCCGCTTCTGCACCCGGGCGTGGAGCTTCATCCCCAGGGCCATGGCGTCCTCGTCCAGGCGGAAGGATAGGGAGGCGTCCAGGCTGCCCGAGGGCTCCAGGGGCGTGACGAACTCCGAGACGGAGAGGGCGGGCATCAGAGGTCCCCCTCCTCGAACAGGGGTGGCGCCTGCTCCGCCACGCGATCGGGCCGGGGTGGCTCGTAGACCTCCTCTTCGCCAGAGTGCACCAGGGAACCCGCGCGCACCCCCAGGAGGCGCAGCTTCCGGTCGAAGGTGACACGGCGCAGGCAGGAGCGGGCCGCCGCGCGGATGGCCTGCGCGTCGGCCGTGGCGCGATCCAGCGTCACATCCCGGGTGAGGGTCCGGAAGTCGTCGAATCGCAGCTTGATGCCGATGGTCTTCCCCCGGCAGTCCTTGCGTTCGAGGTCCCGCGCCACGCGCTCGCAGAGGGCCAGCAGGATCCGCGAAAGCTCCTCGCGATCCGTCTTCGGATGAAGGTCCCGCTCGAAGGTGGTCTCGGCGCTCACGGACTTCACCTCCCGGTGCGTCACCACCGGACTGTCGTCCTGCCCCTGGGCGGCCTCCGCCAGCCAAGTGCCATAGCTCTGGCCGAACTGCCGGATGAGGAAGAGTGGATCCGCCGCCGC
This sequence comes from uncultured Mesoterricola sp., assembly GCA_964479495.1. Taxonomy (GTDB): domain Bacteria; phylum Acidobacteriota; class Holophagae; order Holophagales; family Holophagaceae; genus UBA1801. The sequence goes on along the minus strand of CAYZND010000103.1, from coordinate 508 downwards.
CAGCTCGCCGATGGTGCGGATGCCCAAGGACTCCAGCTTCGCGCTGGCCTTGGGCCCGATGCCGTTGATGGCACCCGCCTTCAGGGGCCAGATGCGGGTGGGGAGGTCCTCCCGCGTGAGGATCGTGAGGCCGTCGGGCTTCTGCAGCTCCGAGGCCAGCTTGGAGAGCAGCTTGTTGGGCGTGATGCCCACGGAGCAGGTGAGGTCCGTGGCCTCGCGCACGGCCCGCTTCAGGCGCATCCCCAGCTCCCGGCTCTCCCCCTCCACCGCCGTCAGGTCGAGGTAGATCTCGTCGATGCCCCGGTCTTCGATGACCGGCGCGATCTCCGCCACCGCGGCCTTGAAGAGCCGCGAACAGCGGGAGTAGGCCTCGAAGTCCGCCGGGAGCAGGATCGCGTCCGGCGCCAGGGCCGCGGCCTTCATGAGGCCCAGGCCCGAGCGCACGCCGAAGGCCCGGGCCTCGTACGTGCAGGTGGTCACCACGCCCCGCCCCGCGTAGGACTTCAGC
>CAYZND010000102.1:0-10216 GCA_964479495.1 uncultured Mesoterricola sp. | reverse complement strand
CGCAGCAGCGCCAATGACTCCGCCTTGGCAAATATGACGCATGTGTTGCTGACGGGAGGCGGCTCCTGGTCAACGCTTAACGACACCTTGCCCAGTTCTGAAATGGGTACACTGATTAGGTCAGCAAAAACTTCCAAGCCTCGTCCTGTCCCGGCTGCACACTTGTCGTTCATTAAGAAGGACAGGACCTTGCCCTTCTCGTCCATGATGCGCCAGCCCCCGGCGGGAATGCGTTCCGGAGCCGGCATCCAGAGGAGCCGGACCGTCCCGTTCCCGTCGGAGCAGGCCATGAGGCCTCCGGCGGCGGGTTTGGGCGTCTGGGCTACGGCAGATATAGCCAGGAGGCCAACGAGGAAAGTGGATCGCAGGTTCAGCATGGCGCAGCTCACATGTGCACGGAGAAGGTGACGTCGTCCAGGGGCCAGGGCAGGTCCAGGTTGGCCGTGGCACGGACATCCAGAGGCAGGGCTTCGGCGTGGACTGCTGCGTTCACGCCGCCCGAGACGCAGACGCCCTTGACGCAAACGCCCGCCTCCATCCCGGCGCTGAAGTCGCCGATGATCTTGGGCTGCGGGGTGACCTGCAGGCCCATATCCATGTAGGCCCGCGCATAGGCGCTTGCCACGCCCCCGGCGCTGACCTCGAGGTTGTACTGCTGGGCGCCACCGATGGCGAGACCCTCCTGGCTGCCCAGCATCAGGTAGGAGTCGGATTCGCTGGTGATGACCTTGGCCTTGATGCGCGCACCGTTCCGCTGGCCCGCGTAGATGTGCCAGCTGTCCGAACCCAGGTGCATGTCCACGGCCGCATCGGCCTCGCTGTTGCCGAGGGAGAACTGCACGAGCCCGCCCAGCATGTTGAGCCCGCCCCACATCTTCCCGTCGAAGCTGCCGCTCCCGTATTGGATCCAGCCCTCGAATTGCCCCTTCCCGCTGTGGTCATGGGTCAGGAGCCAAGCATCGTACTTCATGCGGGCCGCGGCGGCGGTGCTGATGGTCATGGTGCCATCCAGCATGTAGACGAACCCGTCGCTGGAACCCACCCGCATGCCGGCGGAGAAGATGGCATTGCCTTTCATGTCCGGCTGGGCGTCCAAGATGCCCATGGTGCCTTCGATGGCATCGATCCCGAAGTTGTAGCCCAGGCCCCCGTGGATCTTGTAGAGGGTGAGGAGCTCGGGGACAAGGACCTGCCCCGTGGGACCCAGGGGAATATCCGCCCGGCAGAGGAAGTAGTCCTTGTTCCCCTTGTAGCCCAGCACGAACTGGGTCTTGAAGGGCGGGCCGCCGAACATGCCCAGGTCAACCTCGCCGGTGTAGCGGGTGCTGGCACCACCACCCGTACCCGGCGCGTAGACGGGGTGGATCTTCCCATTCACCGTGGGGGAGCCCATGGGGAAGGCCAGGGCCAGCTCGAAGGGAGCCGTGGCCGCCGGGGGCGCGGAGTAAGCTGCCCCGCTCTGGTTCAGGCGGTAGTTGACCTGCGTATCCGCGGCGGGCAGCAGCGGGCTGTCCGACAAACGCAGGGTCGTGTTGAACGCGAAGTCCACCACGCTCGATCCCGAGGTCGGCATGCTGATATCCACACTCTTGATGTCCGCCTGGGTGTCGCCCAGAGTGGTCTTCTTGTTGAGCGGAAGGGTCTTCGAACGGAGATTCTGCTCAAAACTCGCACGACCATCGAAGCGATAGCAGAAGCGGTCCAGCGTGAAGGAGGCAAAGGGCCGGCCGTCCGCCTTGAAGTCGAGGATGGCATCGCCCTTCACGGTCCAGGCGATGTTCTTCTCGTTGGCGAAGTAGAGGTTCGCGGGCTTCAGGGAGAAGCCGCCGTTCACTACCGCCGGAAAGTCCTGGCCTTGCTGGTTCACGTTCTTGTAGATCCAGATGAAGCCGTCGGGCGTTTTCGTCAGGGCGATGTCCCCCTTGAGGGGTGAAGGGAACCAAGGGACACGCACCTCGGTTGCCTTGTAGTTGGCGCTGTAGTTCCCGCCACCCAGAGCCTCGAAGTGCATGGTGCCTACTTTGATCGACCCATCCTGGAACTTGCCTTCCCAGTTCTTGAAGTCCACGACGCCATGCAGCCCTGCGACCCCATTGTCGTTGCCGAGGAACCACGTATCGACGAGAGGGAGCGGAGCGGAAACGGCAACCAGTCCGAAATCGAAGGGCTTCAGCGCCAGCTTCTTGAGGCGCACACCCACCCAGCTGTTCCCCTGCCCTGCGGGTCCCTCACCTTCCTTTCGACTGTAATCCAGCACCACGCCGTCCGTGCTCGACATGATCCATGGCGTGCTGCCCAGGAAGGTCTCGGGAAGACTCAGCTTATCAGCATAGAAGTCCCCCTCGGCGGAGAGGGGTCTTTCGGCCTTCCAGATGGGCCTAAGGCTTTCATCACCTCGCAAGGTGAGACTCGAGTCCCTGGGCTGCAGGGTCAGGCTCGCCATCATGTCCTCGACCTTGCCCTTGCCGAGGATCTTGCCTTTGAGGGAGTTCAAGGTCCCGGTAGTGCCCGGCAGCTCAACAGGCTGCTTCAGGTTGGGGAGGTTCACATCCCCTTTGACCACCTGAGTACCGTCGATTTCCCACTGTTCCAGGGAGACGGGGATGCCCAGCCGCTCGTCGGTCGCGTCCTCGGTCTTGCGGATGGCAACCTTCATGATGCCGTTTCCCGTCATGCGGGTGATGCCTCCGACCACTTCCGTCTTCACGTTCTTATACAGGTTGGTGACGCGGAAGGCTCCCCCCTTGGTGGGGAAATCGATGCTGCAGGCCTCCGCAGGATCAGCCTGCTCAACTCGATACACTTTCTGGCCAGCCTCCACACGGAAGGGAGGCTTCTTGAAGGCTTCCAGGTCGAGTCCGAACTTCCCGATCCCAGGCCCGCTAACCGTCTGGACCTTGGACAGGGCCGGTGTGACCTCGTTCAGATAGATGGCATGGGGCAGCCCACTCGCCAGACTCGGGTTGAGGACACCCACCTTGGGGGGCGTTTTCTTGTCATCGCCCAGCAGAGCGATCGTCGCGATGGTGACTTTGTCCTTGCGCCCAGCAGCCAGTGCTTCCAGGTCGATGGCGGTCTGTTCCAGGTTGATCTTGCCGGGGGGGTTCGGCTGCACCACTGCTTCAGCCGTCAGGAAATGAATACCTGCGGTTACGACCGGGAGATAGCCCGGGAGGTTGAAGGTCTTCTCCGCGGGCGTCACCTTCGAACAGTCCTTGTCCTGGGATTGTTCCTTGGTCAATCCGGTGCGGGCGATGGTGTCCGCGAATTCTGTCTCGGATTCATGCACCTTCTCGCCGTCCACCTTCCAGATGACCTTCACGTACCCCTTCCCGTGGTAGCGCAGCTTGGTCTGCACCGTGAAGGCTTCGTTGCAGGTACTGGTCACGGCATCCACCTTGACGGCAGCAGTGGACAGTCCTGGTTGGGCAGCCCCCGCGTTCATCGACAGGGGACCTTGGCTGGAAAGGTTGATCTGGACGCCGGGGGATGCTGGAGGTTTGGCGCCTGGCGCAGGAGCCAACACTTTGTTGGGCGCGGCTTTCAAGGTCTTGGTTGAAGAAGTGCTGACCTTGGGCTGGTCGAAGCTCAGATCGAGCGAGACCAGCTCCAGCGGCTTCAAGGCGCACGGATCATCGAAGGGCCTGACATCCACCGTCTTGCAATAGATGACATAGGCCCGACTCAGGATCTGCTGGACGGACGGCTGGTTCATGCCCTGCAGGGCCGACGCGACAGCGCTCGTGGAGACCTGCGCGCCACCCAGTTGCACGAAGCTCGGCACGGGAGAGGTGCTTCCCTTCGGCACTTCGATGGCGGTCTTCAGCAACCTGTCAAAGGCCGTCCCATCCAGCTTCTTGTTCGCCATGGCCTTGGATGCATCCGACTTGAGGCCCGCGAGCTGGACATCATCCTCGGAGAGCATGAAGACGCGCACATTGTACGAGCCGTCCTTCTTGTATCGATGCATGCGCCCATTCGATTCAGTGGCCTCGGCATCGATGAGCTCGAACAGATCATCGCTCGAGAAGCTAATATCCGGCGTCTTCAAACGCGGAGACAGGGGAACCAGATTCGTGCCGTCTCCCCAATCGAGGAAGACGTTGTCGAAGGAGCATCCCATAACGTTTGGCCAGCGATTCGAACCAGGTGGCAGCTTTTCCTTATCGACGGCGGCCGGCTTGAATCCGTAGGGTGAACCTTTCAGCGTGAACGTGCCTGAAACGACGAAGCGGTCATCGGGATAGGCTTTGCCACCCTGACTGCCTTCGATGCACTGAGCTGAGATTGACCCCCCTTGCGCGACCATGTCACAGGAGCCAAGGCTGATGCCCTTGGCCTGATCCGGCAGCTTGAGGGGCCAGAACTCGGAGACCTCCACTTCCAGCGCCAGCTTGGTGGGTTTGGGGGAATCCGCACCGGGAGTCTTTGTCTGCCCCTGAAGGGGGTTTCCCTTCTGCTCCACTTGACCGGGTTGTCCAGGGCTTGCAGGAACCTGGAGGGTCATTCCCGTCCGGCCGGGCTGCTGGCCAGCTTCCGGTCGGATCCCGGACTCGGGTTCCGGCTTGGGCAGGCAGGTGTACTCGCGGATACCGACGATCTGCCACAGCACATCCGCGATCTCGGCCAGGTGCGCCGCATGAGCTGCATCTTTCTGCGCTTTCTGCTGAGCGTCCTGGACAGCTTTCTCCGCCGCGGCCGAAGCTGCGGTCGTGAGACCGGGCTTGATCATGGGCGACGACTTCGACAGCGGCACCATCTGCTTGAAAGGTGCAGAGGCCAGCGTCTTCGTTGCGCTGGTGGAACCTGATGGCGCGGACAGCCCAGGGATGGTGGACTTGGCGCTGAAGGTGGCGGCTCCACCTCCCCCACCCTTCACAAGGTTCACCAGCTTGGGCACGAAGTCCGCTGTGACATTCCACGCTTTGGTGCCACCTGGCAGCTTCTGGGTCAGGATCCGGTTCTTGCCGGTCTTATCGTAGATGCGAAGTTCGAAATACTCGGCTGCACCCTTCACGGGCTCGGACCATTCGAAGACGGTGAAGTCGGTGAGCAAGGGGGGTGGTTGCTCTGCGTTCTTGCCATCTTTACCCGTATCCGCACCACCATGCCAACTCGGCGCCTCTAGGGTGACCAAATCCTTCTGGAAGGACTGCTCATCCGGGCACGGCATCCCCCCCGACATGGACTTCTGCCCCCCTGAGCGCGCCCGAACCTCCAGCCGCGCCTTGCTCGCCAGCCGGTCTTTGCCCTTCAGCATGGAGAGTGAATGGAAGCCGAGCTTGGTGGTGGGAGGCACGAAGACTTTCACCTTGGCAGACATGGGCGACATGACGGTGACGGGGCCCACCGGCGTGATGCCGGGACCGAAGTCAAGCTTCATGTCCTCGGTGAGGTTCTGGCCCGTGACTTGGACTTCGACTTCCTCGCCGGAATAGACGGTGGGCGGGTAGACACTCTCCACCATGGGCGGCGCGGCGGGCGGAGCCACGGGGCTCACCTCGTAGCGGATCACGGGGATGCGGAAGTTCGTGCCGGGGCTGAGGATCCGCAAAGTCACATCATGGGGGCCCGGAATGTTCGTGTACAGGGCGGGCATGGTGCCGGAGTCGATCGTCGTGCGGCCCGCAAAACTGAGGGTCTGGGACACGGTCTTCAGCACCTGGCCGTCCACCAGCCACTGGGCCTGGAAGGGGCCCGTGCCTTCGAACTTGATGTCCGCATACGCCACCAGCCCTTCGAAGCCCTTGGCGACCGAGGTGATGCTCTTGCCATCCTTCCATCGGAGGATCAGGGTCGTGAGGTTCAGCGGCGCGGAAGGTCCCGTCTGGTATGCAGGATCCACGATGATCCAGCGTTCCACCGTGAAGTTGCCATCCCAGAAGTAGGTCGCCCGCACCCGGTACTTGCCGGGTTCGGCGTACGTGTGACTCGCGGTGCGGGTTCCAACAACCAGAGAGTCGTCACCGAAATACCAGGTCACGGTGGCTACGCCAGCAGGAATGCCGGTCACATTGAAGGAAACCGGTGCCGCAACCTTGGGGGCCACGGGCGAGACGTTGATCACTCCAGCGGCAGAGAGCCCGAAGGTGATCAGGAACGAGAGCAGAACCAGAATGCGGCGCATGGTTCCTCCTACATCGAGAAGGTCAAGGTGAGGGCGATGCTGTTGTCCGTCTGGACGGGCTGGCTTTCATTGTCCTGGCGCGAGGTGCGTCCCCGCAGGCCGAGGACGCAGGTGCCCTTGGGCATGTAGCGGTTCAGCAGGAACTGGAGCGAAGCGTCGCTCGTGATCGAAGTGAGCCGCTCGCCCGTGGGCTGGTGGGTGCGACTGTACCCGCCCGCCAGGGAGAGCGTGAGCAGGTCGGAGACGAAGGTGACATCCGTGGTGAGGAAGGCGCTGAACACCCGGGTCGTCTGCTCTCCAGGTTGGTTCTCGATGCGGGACCACGTCAGGTTCGGGGCCAGACGCACCTTGGGGTGCGGAGCAAAGGAGCCTCCGATGACGGCCGTCTCGGACCGCCCGGTGCTGCCCGTCGAGCTCTCAAGGCGTTCCAGCTGGTAGTTGGTCGTGAGGCTTGCCCGGGGACCGAAGGCGAAGTCCAGCCCCGCGAAACCACCCTTTCGCTCGCTATCGCTGAAGGGGACCTGCGGATCGGTGGGCGAACCGGACGTCTGGCGGCCATGGCTCAGGCCCAGCCTCGCGTTCACGATGGGGCTGAGGCTCCAGCGGACATCGGCGGTCTGGGCCTGGTTGCGTGCCGTGACCCCGGCACTTGGGTGCGTCTCGTCATCCAGGGCCGTCAGGTTGAAACCCCAGTCCTTGAAGTTCCAGGAGGCGGCCGCATCGGCCCCCACGCGGTCCGCCACGAAGCCCGTCTGGCCCAGGGTATCGAAGCGCTTCCCGATGGCGTGATAGGAAGCCCGGCCGGTGAAGATGCCCTGCGTGTAGACACCGCCCATGCGCCAAGCCTGGCCCGTGCTGTCGCCTTCGTGATCGGAGGTGTCCTGGTCCACTCGGCTGCGTGCGTATTCGCCTGTCAGGTTGAGCCGGTCGCCGATCAGCGAGAGTTCCTGGACGAGAGCCACGGTGTAGCCTTCGCGGGTCTGCCCCGAATTCACGGAGCCGCCGTTGACGGCCTGCCCGGGATCGTCCTTACCGTCCACGTAGACGACCTTCCACTTCCACCTTCCCTCCAGGAATGTGTAGCCCAGGGCGCCCCCGTAGAGTCGGGTATCGGCATGGGGCCAGGCCGCGCCATCCAGTCCTTGGAGCTGCTGGGTGTTGACCGCAAAGGCGTGCACATAGGCGTGCTGGTTATCGAAGGTGTAGTCCGAGCCGCGCCGTCCGGCTCCGGCCACGGTGAACTCCGACTCCTGGACCGTCAGGTCGCCGGCCCGCCAGTGGTGGTTCCCGCGGTTGTATTCCGCGCGGAGACCCGCCAGGTAGGTCTTTTCCTGGCTTCCGTAGGCTTGGTTCGTGTGCGCCACCTGCGCATCGAAGATGAGCTTGTCCTCGGCGGTCTCCCGCTCGAAACCCACCTGGAGCTGGCCCGAGGCCGTGAAACGGCGCTCGCCATGGACGGCTTCCTGGTGGTGGAGCACCTGCTCCAGGGAGCCCTGCACGTGGACCGGATACCGGTAGGTCGCGGTGGACCTTCCTTCCGGAGTCCTGCTGCCGGAGGCGTGGGTACCCGAGCCCTCAGGGGCGGTGAAGGTCTCCAGGTTTCCCGGTGCGCCCGCGGGAAGGTAGCCGATTCCGCCGCCGGATTTCACCGCGATGTAGTAGTCCACCTGGCCCGCCTTCAGGGCCGTCGTGTCCAGTTCACCGGTGAAGACCTGCGCGGACTCCCGCCGCAGCACCAACGACTCGAAGTCGGGCGCCCCCTTTGGCCGGTAGAAGATCGCCGCCCACTCGGTGGTCGAAGGGACCTCCACGCGGATCCGCACGGGCTCCCCGGTCTGGCCAGGAACCCGGACCGTGGCGCTCGTCTGGGCGGCCAGGGGCGCCGCCACAAGGCACAGGCACACGGCGCGCACAAGCGAACAGCCACTCCCAAGGCAGGGCTCAGTCATGGAAGACTCCCATCATCGATTCCTTGTCCACGAACAGGGCCCTCCTGGATATCCGCACATGCACCCTCGTGCTCACTGAACTCCCGACCTGTCCGTGGCACGTGCGCCGCAGGAACGATTCGAAGGCATGGAGTGTAGGCGTCCGGAAGACCGGATTAGGCGTAGCTTTCGGGCAAAGGCCCTCGGCGATGGCTTAGAACAATGAGACAGGTGTAGCGCAGGCCGCTGTTTGTTTCCAGTCATCTCCGGATAACCTTTGGATAATCTGATTCAAATCCACCCTGTTCATGGAAGTTGCATATGGTGTTCCCTGCCGCCAGCAAACGCATCCGGTTCGGCCGGTTCGAAGCGGACCCCGAGACGCAGGAGCTCCACCGGGACGGGGTCCGCATCCCCATCCAGGGCAAGCCCTTCCAGATCCTCATGCTCCTGCTCCAGTCCCAGGATGGCGTGGTGACCCGTGAATCCCTTTTCCGGTCCTTGTGGCAGGACACCCATGTGGAGCGCAGCCGCTGCCTGAACACCGCGATGCAGAAGCTGCGGGCAGCCCTGGGTCCCGAAGACTCCCAGGGTCCGCGGCTCGAAACCCTCGGAAGCCTGGGCTATCGGCTGGTGGCCCCGCAGGCATCGGGAGGACATACCGGATCCAGACCCGAGCGCGCACGGCTGGTGGTCCTCCGCTTCGAGGATCTTGATGCCGTCCCCGAGGCTGGATTCACCGAGGGTTTCGCCGAACAGCTTGCGTCCCGGCTCGGCCAAGAATGCCCGCAACTCGTGGTGCTGGGACCGACGGCCGCCAAAGCTCGGGCCGGAATGAACTCAGACGAGGGAGGGAAGCCACACGATCTGGTCCTGGAGGGAAGCCTGCGGCGCTCCGCCACTCGGATCCATTTGAGGTTCCGGCTCCGTGCGGGGGAAAGTGGCGCATGTCTCCACCAGGAATCCCTCGAGCGGGCGTCCAGCGAGCTCTTCCATCTCCAGGAAGAGCTTGTCCGGCGCGCCACGTTCGCTGTCCAGGACCATCTCTCGGCCCGCTCAGGGAATGGGCCTGGCGCTCCCACCTCCGCGCCGGTCTACCAGAAGTATCTCCGCGCACTCCACCATTTCGCCAACGCGACCGAGCGGGATCTCTGCCAAGCGGTGGAACTGCTCCAGGACGTGATCGCAGAGGACGACCGCTTCGCGCCGGCCCACGCCACCTTGGGACTGATCTACTCTTACACCGCCCAGTTCGGCCCGCTCCCGCCGAGCCAGGTCTATCCGCGCATCGAGAGCCTCGCTGCCCAGGCCATGGTCCTGAACCCCGAGCTGCCGGAGACCCAGGTCGTCCTCGGGCTGACCCAACTGCTCTACCGGTCGGACTTCCAGGCGGCGGAGACGGCCTTCCGCCGTGCCTTGAAGCTGAACCCGAGCCTGCCCCGCGCCTACCTGGGCTTCTCCCAGGTCTGCACGGTCGAGGGGCGCCATGGGGAGGCCCTCGAAGCCCTCCGCCGGGCCGTCGAACTCCAGCCCTCAGCCCCGGAGCTGGGCATCATGCTGGCCATCGCCCACTATTTCGCAGGCGACCTCTCCGCCGCGTCGCGGCGGATCGAGCGCACCCTCTCCGATCACCCGGGATTCCCCTTGGCCTTGGTAACCGCAGGTTGGGTCCTGTCCGAGCTGGGCCGGCATAGGGAAGCCATCGACGCGCTGCGGGAGGCGGAGACCCGGGTGCCGGGGAGCCCGCTCTTCCGCCTCCACCTCGCCCGGGGACTGGCCGCGGCGGGGGAGGCCTCCGAAGCCAAGGCCCTCGTCGAAGAGGCCGTGCATGCCCGCAGCAAGGCCTGGGTCTCCCCCTATCTGATCGCGCGAGTCTACGTGGCCCTGAAGCAGTCAGCCTCCGCACTGCGATGGTTCCGGCAGGCCGTCGTGGAGCGGGATGGCTGGCGCGTCCTCAGCGGCGTGGACCCTTGCATCGCGCCGCTGGTGCAACACCCTGGGTTCCGTGCGCTGCTCGCCGAAGCCGGTCTGCCCTGCCCCATCACGCCGCCAACTCCTCCTCGAAAGCGCGCCGGAAAGTCCCCAGTTCCTCGTCCGAAAGGGCACAGAACAGTAAGCATTCCGCCGGTGCGATCCGGTAGTGCGAGGCAGGCGTGAACTC
>CAYZND010000101.1:1296-10240 GCA_964479495.1 uncultured Mesoterricola sp. | reverse complement strand
TAGCCCACCTGGACTGCTCTGCTTTAGACGGTACCAGGTGGGGTAAACATGCAATAAAGGAGGTGAAGGGGATGAAAAGATGGCAACAGGATTAGCACACGCATGCTCCCCGACAACACGCGAAGAACCCTTCTTTGGAAGCTGGCGATCAGGCCTAGATGAAGATGATCTGGGCGCCCGCGCTCTTCTCGTAGAAGTCCATGGCGGAGATGACGTCCTCCACCTGGGGCACGAGGTCCTCCTTCGTGCGCTTGAACATGTCCATGGCCATGCGGCAGGCGTAGAGGTGCGCGCCGCTGTCGGCGAGGTCCTGGAGCAGCTCGGGGACGCTGGGCAGGTCCAGCTTGGCGATCTCCTTCTTCATCATGGCACTGGCCATGGCTTCCATGCCGGGGACGGCGCCCAGGAAGGTCGGGATGCCCATGGAGGGGTTGCCCACGGTCGCCACGTGCAGGCTGTCGTGCTTGCCCTTGGTGACGATGTCGAGGCCCCAGAACGTGAAGAAGAGCGTGGCGTCGATGCCGCTCATGCGCGCGGCGTTGGCCAGGATCAGGCCGGGATAGGCCATGTCCAGGGTGCCCTTGGAGCAGATGATGCTGACCTTCTGGATGGGTTCGGGGGTGCTCATCGCTGGCTCCTACACGCAGCCCTGGGGCTTGGGAAGGCCGGAGACCAGGGCGGCGAGCTTGCCCGGTCCCTTGGGGAAGAGGACGTAGAGTTCCTTCATGGCCACGCCGGACTGGGCGGCGATGCGCCGCAGGCCCGGGGACTGCTGGGTCGCCTCCATGTCCTTCCGGCAGAACTCGATGACGTTCCAGTGCCGCTCCGTGAGCGGGCCAACGCCGGCCTCATCGGCCAGGGCCTGGGCGATCTCCCGATCCCACTGGGCCCGATTCGTCATGAAGCCGTCGTCCGTGACGTCGATGGTCTTGCCTAGGATTGTTCGGGCGGGCATAGGGCGCACTCCTCGGGTTTCGTTTGGGGCCAGTGTTTCCCCGTCATGGTCATGTGCCGGGAGACGGGGATGTGCCTTCCCGGCAGCAGCATGTTCCAGTAGGTCCAGCGGAAGGAGAGCTTGCCGAAGTGGTTCAGGCGGGTCTCCTTGAGCAGGGACATGGGGCCCACGACCGGCAGGGGGAAGCTGCCCGGCAGGGGCTCGGTCTCGTAGTTGAAGTCGATGAGCATGGCCTTGCCGAAGCCCGTCTCCACGAAGCAGTTGGCATGGCCGTCGAAGTCCTCGACCAGGGGCTCGTTCCGGATGGCCTTCAGCAGGTTGATCTCCAGGGTCTCCACCTGGAAGTGGGCCACGCTGCCCGCCTTGGAGCTGGGCAGGTCCGTGGCGTCGCCCAGGGCGAAGATGGCGGGATCGGCCTTGGACTGGAGGGTCTTCGGATGGGTCGGCACGAAGCGCAGCTCGTTGCCCAGGCCGGAGGCCTCCACGAAGGCGGCGCCCTTGTGCACGGGAACGCTCACCAGCAGGTCGAAGGGCAGCTCTCGTTCGTCGTAGCTCAGGAGCCTCTTGCCCTCGGCGTCCACCTCCATGGTGGAGAACTCGGGCTCCACCCGGATCCTCCGCTCCGTCAGCATGCCCCCCAGCAGCCGGGAGCAGATGGGGCGCGTGAAGGCACCCACCATGGGCGTCGCGTAGACCAGCTCGACCTTGTCGCGCAGGCCGCGCTGGGTGAAGTAGGCGTCGGCCAGGAACATGAACTCCAGCGGCGCCACCGGGCACTTGATGGGCATCTCCACCACGTTGAGGAGCAGGCGGCCCCCTTGGAAGTCCGCCAGGGCCGACTGCAGGGCCTTGGCTCCCTCATAGGTGTAGAACTGGTGGATGCCGGGGCTCTCCAGGCCCGGGGTCTCCGAAGGGTCGATCTCAGCGCCGGAGGCGATGACCAGCAGGTCGTAGGCTTGTTCGTCGCCGCCCGCCAACAGCACGGTCTTTCGCTCGCGGTCGATGCGTTCCACCGCCGCCTGGATCCATTCCACACCCGGCTTCAGGGTGTTCCCACGGGGGCGGAGGTTGTTCGCATCATCCTTCATGCCGAAGGGGATGAAGAGCAGGCCCGGCTGGTAGAGGTGGTTCCGGCCCGGATCCACCACCGTGACCTTCCACCCGGCGGGAAGCCGCCTGACCATGCGGTTGGCCAAGGCCGTTCCGCCCGTGCCGGCTCCGAGGATCAGAAGTCGTTTCATGGAGGCCCCCGCGGCGAGGTGATTATCCTCGACTGACGGATAGCATATGATCAAAAAGGCATAGAAGCAAGTGATCGATTGGTGTCGTGCCGCCCGTCACAATCGGTCGCCTAGGTCTGGATGGGCAGGGTCCGCACCAGCCGCTTGCAGGAGCTGCAGAGGACCGTAAACACGTCCGCCTGCTCGCGGTGGTAGCTGAACCCGGGAATGCCTTCGGCCTTCTCCAGGTGCCCGAAGTGGTACTCGGCGATGCGCACGCTCTGAGGGCCTTCCAGGTTCGCGCCGCAGTGGGGGCAGGTGAGGGCGGACATGCATTCCTCCAGGGGTCAGAGCCAGGCGATGGACTGCGCCCAGTCCAGGAGCCAGGGGCCGAAGCCGGTGCCGATGAGCACGAGGCCGCAGGCGCAGCCGATGACGAGGGCGAGGGGGCGGCCCGGGTTCGGCACGGTGCCTTCCCCGGGTTCCTTGAAGTACATGAGGTTCACCACGCCCAGGTAGTACGTGGCCGCCACGGCGCTGGTGAGGAGCGCCACGGTCGTGAGCAGGTACTGGCCGTCCCGGATGGCCACCATGAAGAGGTAGAACTTGCTGAAGAAGCCGAGGAGAGGCGGGATGCCCGCCAGGCTCAGGAGGAAGACCAGCATGGCGAAGGCCAAGGCGGGCCGCCGCTTGGCGAGGCCCCGGAAGTCCTCCAGGCGCTCGCCCTCGCCCTTGCCCTGCAGGTGGATGACCACGGCGAAGGCCCCGCTCTGCATGAGCAGGTAGGTGAGCATGTAGAGCCACACGGCGCGGGAGCCCGCAGCGGCTTCCCGGGCGAGCACGCCCAGGAGCATGTAGCCCACGTGGGCGATGCTGGAGTAGGCCAGCAGGCGCTTCACGCTCTGCTGTTTGAGCGCGGCCACGTTGCCCAGGATCATGCTGGCGGCGGCGATGAAGGCGAGGGGGCCGGCCCAGTCCGCCCGGACCGAGGGCAGTCCCGTGCCGAAGACCCGGAGGAAGGCCGCGAGCGCCGCGGCCTTCGGCGCCATGGTCATGAAGGCGGTGACGGGCGTGGGCGCGCCTTCGTAGGCGTCCGGCGACCACATGTGGAAGGGCACCGCCGCCACCTTGAAGGCGAAGCCCACCAGCACCATCAGCACGCCGGCGAAGACCAGGAGGCCGCTGGAGGCGGGCGCCTGGGCCAGGACCTTGTTCAGCTGGACCAGGTTGGTGGTGGCGCCGCCCGCCGCCGCGAAGAGCAGGGACGTGCCGTAGAGCAGGATGCCGCTGGAGAAGGCCCCCAGCAGGAAGTACTTGGTGCCCGCCTCGATGCTCCGCTCATGGGTGCGCAGGTAGCCCACCAGGATGTACATGCAGAGGGCCATGAGCTCCACGGCGAAGTAGACGCTCACCAGGTCCGTGGCCCCCACCAGCAGCAGCATGCCGGCCAGGGCAAAGAGGAGCAGGGCGTAGTACTCCGTCGTCTGCTCCTCCAGGGCGTTGAGCTGGGGCTGGCTGAGGGCGACCGTGACGAAGGCCGCCAGGGTGCAGAGGAGCTGGAAGCCCCGAGTGAAGCCATCCACCGCGAACATGCCCGAGAAGCCTGAGCCGCAGGGCGTGGTGGCGACCAGGACGCCCACCACCGCCAGCAGGACCAGGGCGACGGGGGCATTCACGCGCTTGTCCTTCACCAGCACATCCCCCGGCCAGAGCATGGCGGTGGCCACCACGAAGAGCAGCAGGGGGCCGGCAATCAGGCCCGAGTCCCGGACCAGGGACTCCCAGAGGGCCTTGGCGAAGGGCATCATGGCTTGGCCTCCTCCGATGCCGGTGCCGCTATCTGGGCCATCGCCGCCATACCCGTCTTCGCAGCCTGCTCAAGGGCGGGGGCCGTGGAGGCCGCCTGGTAGAAGGCGGGGTCGACCTGGCGCACCAGCTTCTCCACGGGCTTGTTCAGCACGTCCATCACGGGCTTGGGGTAGAGGCCGATCCAGAAGGCCGCGGCCAGCAGGGGTGCGAAGTAGGCCACCTCCCGCGCGGTGAGGTCCTTCATCTTGGCGTTGGTCTCATTGATGGGCCCGAACATGACGCGCTGGTACAGCCAGAGCATGTAGGCGGCGCCCAGGATGATGCCCGTGGTGGCGACGACGGCGATCCACGGGAAGGCCTGGAAGGCGCCCATGAGGATGGCCAGCTCGCCGATGAAGCCGTTCAGCCCCGGCAGGCCGATGCTGCTCATGGTCATGATCATGAAGACCGTGGCGTAGACCGGCATGGCCTTGGACAGGCCGCCGAAGTCGGTGATCTGCCGCGTGTGCCGTCGCTCGTAGACGATGCCCACGATGAGGAAGAGGGCCGACGTGGAGATGCCGTGGTTGAGCATCTGCAGGATGCCGCCCGTGATGCCGTTGGGGTTCAGGGCGAAGAGGCCCAGCATGCACATGCCCAGGTGGCTCACGGAGGAGTAGGCGACCAGCTTCTTGAAGTCCTTCTGGATCATGGCCACCAGCGCGCCGTACACGATGCCGATGAGGGTGAGCGCCAGGAACCAGGGCATGAGGGTCCGTGTGGCATCGGGCGCGATGGGCAGCAGGAAGCGCACGAAGCCGTAGGTCCCCATCTTCAGCAGGATGCCCGCGAGGATGACGGAGCCCGCCGTGGGCGCCTGCACGTGGGCGTCGGGCAGCCACGTGTGGAAGGGGAACATCGGCACCTTGATGGCGAAGCCCAGGAAGAAGGCGAGGCCCAGCAGGATCTGGTACGACTTCGCCTGCTGGGCGATGACAGGGGCCATGGCCTGGAAGGAGGCGATGGAGAGATCGAAGCGGCCCGTGGTCTGGTGCTGCAGGAAGTAGATGGCCAGGATGCCCACCAGCATCAGCACCGAGCCCGCAAGCGTATAGAGGAAGAGCTTGATGGCCGCGTACAACTTCTGCGGCCCGCCCCAGATGGCGATGAGGAAGTACATCGGCACCAGCATCAGCTCCCAGAACAGGTAGAACAGGAACATGTCCTGGCAGATGAAGACCCCCAGCATGCTGAACTGCATCACCAGCAGCCAGACGTAGTACTCCTTGTGCCGCTCCTCGATGGCCGTGAAGGAGCACCACACGGCGATGAAGCCGATGAAGGTGGTGAGCAGGAACAGCACCAGGCTGATGCCGTCCATGCCGATGCTGAAGCGGGCGCCGATGGCGGGGATCCAGGCCAGGTCCGTCACCCACTGCACGGCCGCGGTGGAGCGGTCGTACTGGAACCACAGGGGCACGCTGAGCAGGAAATCGACGACGGTAACCGCAAAGGCACTCAGCTCGAACACTCTTCGCCTGTCCTTCGGAACGAAGAGGAGGGCGAGGGCTCCAAGCAGGGGAACGGCCGTGACCCACAGGGGCAGATTGGCATACCAGGCGGTCATGGGTGCTCCAGTCCGGTGTGTTCAGGGATCAACAAATGGCAGAGGCTAAGCGTGAGCCTGCTTTTCTTATCCCCTTCATCCCCTTTATCCCTGTTCAAAAAAAGCTTGTTTATTAACAGGGATAAAGGGGATGAAGGGGATGAAAGCAAAACAGGAAATTTGTCTTCGAGGTTTCTCATGCGAGGAACCTCCAGAAGGCAAACAGGAGGAACCCCAGGAACATCACGTAGGCGTAGTTCTGCACCTTGCCGCTCTGCAGGGTCTTGAAGCCTTGGGCGAGCTGCTGCAGGAGCCAGGCCACGAGGTTCACGGTGCCGTCGACGAGGTGCACGTCGATCCAGCGGAACAGCTCCGAGATCCACAGCGAGAGCTTGGCGACGCCGTTCACGGCACCGTCCACCACGCGCTGGTCGAAGGTGAAGAGGTGGTCGCCCAGGCGCTTGCAGGGGCCGATGATGGCGGCCTCGTAGAACTCGTCCACGAAGTACTTGTGGTGGACCCAGCGGAAGAGCTCGGGGAAGCGCCGAACGAAGGCCTTGGCGCGGGTCCAGGCGGGATCCTGTCCGTAGATCCACCAGGCCAGGGCCATGGCGGAGAGGGCCCAGGCCACGGAGAACACCATCAGGGCGTACTCGATCCACAGGGGCTTCTCGGCGCCTTCCGCCGCATGCAGCTGCAAGATCAGGGGCGAGAGCCACTCCGAAAAGCGGCTGTGGCCGCCCAGGCTATGGGGGACGTTCCAGAAGCCGGCGACCACGGCCAGGGCGCCGAGGATCGCCACGGGCACCCACATGTTCCAGCGCACCTCGTGGGGATGGTGACCGTGCACAGCGTCATGGTCGGCCATGTCATCGATGGTGTGGCTGCCGGGATCGGCGTGGTGGTGATGATGCTCCACGGGCTTGCGGTGGTGGTGGGGGTCATGCCCGTTGCCGCGGTACTCGCCCCAGAAGGTCATCACCATGAGCCGGGTCATGTAGAAGGCGGTCATGAAGGCGCCCGCCATGCCCATGGCCCAGGCCAGCAGGTTCAGGCGGTGGCCCTCCACCCACCAGCCCTCGAAGGCCTTCCAGAGGATCTCGTCCTTCGAGAAGAAGCCCGAGAAGGGGAAGATGCCCGCGATGGCGAGGGTGGCCAGCAGCATGGAGGCGAAGGTCCAGGGCATGAAGCGGCGCAGTCCGCCCATGTTCCGCATGTCCTGCTCGTGGTGGCAGGCCATGATCACCGAGCCGCTGCCCAGGAAGAGGGCCGCCTTGAAGAAGGCGTGGGTGAACACATGGAACATGCCGGCGGTGAAGGCACCCGCACCCATGCCCATGAACATGAAGCCCAGCTGGGAGACGGTGGAGTAGGCCAGCACCTTCTTGATGTCGTACTGGGCGAGCCCCATGCTCGCTGCCACCAGGGCGGTCAGGGCGCCCACGAAGAGCACCACTTCGAGGGCCAGGGGCGCGTTGGCGTAGACGAAGCTCATGCGGCAGATCATGTAGAGGCCGCTGGTGACCATGGTGGCCGCGTGGATCAGGGCGCTCACGGGCGTGGGGCCCGCCATGGCGTCCGGCAGCCACACGTAGAGGGGAATCTGGGCGCTCTTGCCGCAGGCGCCCACGAAGAGCAGGATTCCAGCCAGGTTGAACCACCAGGTGGGGCTGTGCGAGCTGCCGAAGAGCGTAATCTCGGGCCTCGCCAGCAGCTCCCGGGTCATGCCCATGAGGGTGGAGAAGTCCACGCTCCCGTAGAGCATGAAGAGCAGGAAGAAGCCCAGCATGAAGCCGAAGTCGCCGATGCGGTTGGTGACGAAGGCCTTCTTCCCGGCGATGGCGGCCGACTCCTGGTCGAAGTAGAAGCCGATGAGCAGGTAGCTGCAGAGGCCCACGCCCTCCCAGCCCAGGAACATCATGAGGATGTTGGAGCCCAGCACCAGGTTGAGCATGGAGAACACAAAGAGGTTCAGGTAGGCCATGAAGCGGTAGTACTGGCCGTTCTTGCGCTCCTCGGACATGTAGCCCGTGGAGAACAGGTGGATGAGGAAACCCACGCCTGTGACGAGCAGGGCCATGGCGCCGGAGAGCGCATCGAAGCGGTAGCCCCAGGCCAGCGTGTTGGCCGTGAGCCCGTCCAGCACTCGCGCGCCGCCCAGCTCCAGCCAGGTCCAGAGGTCCTGGGTGAGGACCCGGTCCACGGGGGCGCGTCCGAACAGCTGCACCAGGAGGACGACGGACATCAGGAAGGAGGCCCCCACGGTTCCGAGGGCGACGAGGTCCACGACCTTGTTGTTCCGGAGCCTGCGGCCCGTGAGCCCGTTGAAGAGGGCGCCCAGGGCGGGCAGGAAGACGATCACGCCCAGCAGGGAGGTGGTCGCAGGGGAGCTGGTCAGTGCGGATTCCATCATGACTCAGCCCTTCAGGAGATCGATCTCGTCCACCTGGATGGTGGACTTCTTGCGGTAGAGGGCGACGACCAGCGCCAGGCCCACGGCCACCTCGGCGGCGGCCAGGCCCATCACCAGCAGGGCGAAGGCCTGGCCGTTCACGGATCCGTGATGGCGGGCGAAAGCGATGAGGTTCAGGTTCGCCGCGTTGAGCATCAACTCGGCGCACATGAGGATGATCAGCGCATTGCGCCGGATCAGCACGCCGATGACGCCGATGGAGAACAGCAGGAACGAGATGAAGAGGACGGCGTTCATGGAAGGCATGTCAGCCCCTCTCCGTTTTCGCCAGCACCACCGCGCCCACGAGGGCCACCAGCAGGATCACGCTGAGGATCTCGAAGGGCAGGAGGTAGTCGGCGTAGAGGCCCCGGCTGATGGCCTGGGCATTCTGCTTCGCCACGTTCAGGCCCTGGGCCAGGGTGGGATCGAGGGTCAGGGCCTGGGGCGCGCTGGAGGGGAAGATCACCTTGCGGAACACGACCAGGAAGGCCACGGCGCCCGCGAGCACCATGCCCACAGCCCAGGGCGCCTGGACCTGGAAGCGGGTCTTCTCCTTGTACTTGCTCAGCTCCACCATCATCACCACGAAGAGGAAGAGCACCACGATGCCGCCCGCGTAGACCAGGATCTGGGCCGTGGCGAGGAACTCGGCGTCCAGGCAGAGGTAGCAGGAGGCCAGGGCCAGCATGGCGAAGAGGAAGCCCACCACGCTGTGCACCGCGTTCTTGGCGAAGACCATGGTGGCGGCCCCGGCCAGGGCCAGGAGGCCGAAGACCACGAAGAGGTTGGCGCCGATCGCCTGAAGGATGGATTCCATGCTCAGTCCTCCTCCGCCACGGAGAAGCGCGCGACCGGCGTCTTCTCGAACAGGTTCTGCTGGGTTCCTTCCATGCCGTACGAGAAGTCGGCGCGCTCGTAGG
>CAYZND010000101.1:0-1286 GCA_964479495.1 uncultured Mesoterricola sp. | reverse complement strand
AGCTCGAACTGGTCGTTGAGGATGATGGCGTCGAAGGGGCAGCTCTCCACGCAGAAGCCGCAGAAGAGGCAGCGCTCCATCTCGAAGTCGTAGCGCAGGGGCAGGCGCGTCTTCCGGCCCTCCTTCTTGCCGCCTTCGAGGGTGATCACCTGGGTGGGGCAGATCTTCACGCAGGCCATGCAGGCCACGCACTTGATCTCGCCCTGCTCGTCCCGCAGGAGCTGCAGGCGGCCCCGGAAGCGCGGGGGCAGCTTCACGGGCACCTCGGGGTATTCACAGGTCACATGCAGGGGCGCGGTGCGGCGGTTGGCGGTGCGGAAGACCTGCATGAAGCGGCGGCCCGTGAGCTTCAGGCCGGCGGCGAGGTCGAAGGGGATGAGTGTCCTGAGCAGTCGGTTCATGGCTCAGCTCACGTAGTGGATGAGGGCCGCCAGGCCCAGGTTCACGAAGGCGATGGGGATGAGGTACTTCCAGCCCACCGACATCACCTGGTCGTAGCGGTAGCGGGGCACCGTGCCGCGGATCCAGATGAAGCAGAAGAGCAGGAAGACCACCTTGCCCAGGAACCAGAGGATGCTGGGGCTTCCCAGCACGGGCCAGGTGGCGGAGACGAGGCTCTGGAGGCCGAAGGGCAGCAGGTAGTGGCCCCCCAGGAAGCAGGTGGCGCCGATGGCCGAGACGATGACCATGTTGGCGTATTCCGCCAGGTAGAAGAAGCTGAAGCGCATGCCCGAGTATTCCGTGTGGAAGCCCGCCACCAGCTCGTTCTCCGCCTCGGCCATGTCGAAGGGCAGGCGGTTGGTCTCCGCGAAGCCGCAGGTCATGTAGAGGAAGAAGCCGAGGAACATGGGCAGGGCCGCGGCGATGGGCATCTCCGTGGCGAGGCTGCGGCTCATCTCCTGGAAGCTCAGGCTGCCCGAGAGCATGACGGGCACCAGCAGGCTCATGGTGAGGGGCACCTCGTAGCTCACCATCTGGGCGGCGCTGCGCATGCCCCCCAGGAGCGGGTACTTGGAGTTGGAGGCCCAGGCCCCCAGCACGATGCCGTAGACGCCCACGCTGGCGATTCCTAGAGCAAAGAGCAGGGCCACGTTGACATCGGCGATGGTGCCGCTGAAGGGCAGTCCGCCTACGATGGGCACCCAGGTCGGCAGCGTGAAGAGCGTGCCCGGGTAGAAGCAGATGACCGTGAAGACCACCAGCGCCGCCACCACCGAGATGGCCGGGGCCAGCAGGAACACGGCGCGGTCGGCCTTGGCGGGCACCGTGTCCTCCTTGGCGAAGAG
>CAYZND010000100.1:0-10325 GCA_964479495.1 uncultured Mesoterricola sp. | reverse complement strand
ACGCTTTCGCCCGCCATGGCGGTCCTGGACTTCGGCTGCGGCACGGGCCTCCTGACCTTGAACCTGCGGTCCCGCGTCGGAACCATCACGGGAGCCGACACCTCGCACGGCATGCTGGAGGTGCTGGGGCGGAAGGTCCGCGAGCAGCGGATCGCCGGTGTGGAATCGTTCCAGCTGCGGCCGGAGGACGGCTATGCCCTGCGGGGGACCTACGACCTCATCGTGAGCAGCATGACCCTCCATCACGTCCGTGACCTGGCGCCCCTCTTCCGGCAGTTTCGTGAGCACCTCCGGCCGGGAGGTCAGGTGGCCCTGGCGGATCTGGACGCGGAGGATGGCACCTTCCACGACCAGACGGACGATGTCTTCCACCTGGGCTTCGATCGCAGTCAAGTCCTGGACCTCCTGCAGGCGGCCGGATTCGAAGGGACGCGAGCCACCACGGCCCATGAGATCCGCCGCAACGGTCGCGACTATCCGGTGTTCCTCGCAACCGCGCGCCGCAGGAATTGACGCGATGCGCTGCCTGGTGTGGTTTCGGGGAAAGGACCTGCGGATCGCCGACCATGCCCCCTTGATGGAAGCCGCGGCTTCGGGCGAAGTCATCCCGCTGTTCGTGCTGGATCCTGAAGGCTTCTCGCCGGAGCGTGCCAGGACCATGGCTCCGCGCATGCAGGTCCGGCTGGATGCGCTGGCGGACCTGCAGCAGTCCCTCCAGCGGCTCGGTTCCCGCCTGTTGCTCGCGGAGGGCCGCAGCGAGGAGGTCATCCCGGCCTGGGCGGAACGCTGGAAGGTGGACCAGGTCCTGACCCATCGCAGGGGTGAGCCCTCCAGGCTGGAAGAGGATGCGCGCCTCGAACGCGGCCTGGGTCGCATTGGTGTGCCTTTCCGCCGCTTCGAAGGGGAGACCTTGGCGCCGCCCGGCTCCTTGCGGACGCGCGGCGGAACCCTGCACGGTGTCTTCACCGCCTTTGCGCGCACGTTCCACCGGGATGCGGACGTGGGAATCCCCCTGCGCGCACCCCAGAGCCTGCCGTCACTGCCCGAGGGAGTTCACACCGGAGCAGGCTCCCTTCCGACCCTGGAAGCCATGGGGTTGAACCGGAACCCACACCTGTTGGCTGGGGGTGAGTCGCGCGGCCTTCATCGGCTGGAGAGCTTCCTGGCCCAGGGACTCCAGGCCTACGCCACGGACCGGGACCGGATGGACCGGGAGGGCACCTCCCGGCTGTCCGCGGATCTCCACTTCGGCACGGTCTCCATCCGGACCCTCTGGCACCACGTCTCCTCAGCGGGGCATTCGGCGGGAGAGACCTTCCGCAACGAGCTGCTGTGGCGGGAGTTCGCCCACCACTGGCTGTGGGAACGGCCGGATCTGCTCGAGAGGCCTTTCCGGCCCGCCTTCGAGGGCTTCCCCTGGCGCCAGGACGAAGGCGACTGGCTTGCCTGGGCCGAAGGCCGGACGGGCTATCCGCTCGTGGATGCGGCCGCCCGTCAGCTGCTTGGCGAGGGGTTCGTCCACAACCGTGCCCGGATGATCGCCGCCAGCTTCCTGGCCAAGCATCTGCTTCTCGACTTCCGCAGGGGTGAGGCCCACTACCTGGCGCACCTGGTCGACGCCGATGAGGCCAACAACGACCTCGGATGGCAGTGGAGCGCCGGCTGCGGGTGCGATGCCCAGCCATGGTTCAGGATCTTCAGCCCGGTGCTCCAGGGCGAGCGCTTCGACCCCGAGGGCCATTACGTTCGCCACTGGGTCCCGGAACTGGCCGACCTCCCGGCCAGGTGGATCCATAAGCCCCACCTGGCTCCGGAAGCGGTGTTGACCTCTGCGGGCGTGCAGCTGGGGGTTTCCTATCCCCGGCCCATCATCGACCACACGGTGGCCAGGGACCGGTTTCTGAGGACCGCGAAGGCCCACCTGGGGCGATGAATACCACGCCTACTGCGGCGGGGCGATCTCCAGGATCTTGTCCACGCGGTTCGAGGCCCAGCGCGCGGGATCGGCTGAGGTGACCTGGATGATGAAGTACTTGGTCTTTTCCGGGTCGCCCTTGCCGTTGAGGGTGATCATGCCGGTGATGCCGGGGAAGGTGCCGAGGCTCCGGATCGCATTGGTCACGTCGAGCCGCGATGGGATCTCTCCGCCATTCGCTCGGACGGTCTTTTCGATGGCTTTCAGGATCATGGCCGCGCAGTCGAAGGACTTGGCCGCGGATGGGTGGGGAGCCGCGCCGTATGTGGCCTTGTAGTCGGAGATGAACCGGGCGGTGTCGGGGTAGGCGAAGGCCGGTCCTGCGATGGTGGAGAAATAGGTGCCCTGGCCTTCCAGGAGCGCATCGCCCGCCAGACTCGCGGCATCGGGGCCATCGAAGGAGTCCACCGAAAGGAACATCCCCTTGTAGCCGCGGGCTCTGGCCAGCTTGATGAGGGCCGCGGACTCGTAACCCCCCGCCCAGTAAATCGCCTCTGGATTCCGGGCCATGGCCTTCGCGATCAGAGCTTCAAAGTTCACCTTCTCCTCAGTCCCTTCGATTCCCGTGATCTGGATGCCCTGGACGGCCGCCTCCTTCCGGAAGTATTCCGCGATCCCCTGTCCGTAGAGGGTCTGGTTGTGCAGGACATAGGCACTCCGGATGCCGCGGCTCCGAGCGAACTGGGCCCCGACGGCGCCCTGCACATCATCCCGGCCGCAGATCCGGTTCACTTCCAGATAGCCCCGTTCCGTCACCAAAGGGTTGGTGGTCGAGGGCGAGATGCTGGCCAGCTGAGCGCCGTGGTAGATCTCGCTTGACGGGATGTGGACGCCCGAGTTCTGGTGCCCCACCACGGCCAGAATACTTGGGTCGGTTACGATGGCCTTGGCGTTGGCGACCCCCGTGTCCGGCTTCGCCTGGTCATCATAGGAGACGAACTCGACCTTGAACCCCAGCTCCGTGAGGGGCGCGGACAGCTGCTCGCAGGCAAGCTTGGCTCCCCTCATGACGCCCAGCCCGCTCGGAGCCTTCTCCCCGGTGAGGGGACTGTGGGAGGCAATCTTGATGATCTTGTCTTCCCGGCAGCCGGGCATGACGCTCAGCAGGGCGATCAATGCCGGGACGAACAGGAACTTGATATCGTGCATGCAATGCCTCCGTGGAAAGCAGACAGGGATGAAAGCGCACGCCCTTCCACCCGGCGGCCCTCTGGTGCCGGGATGTCGTGATGCCTGGGAATGTCGTGTGCCGCTAGGTGGGTTGGATCAACGGAACCGTGTGCAGCAAAAGACCGGCCATCTCCCAACAAGAATCACATCGTTCATTATTTCTTTTTTTGCATCATTTTTTCCATAGCCAGCCGTGGTATCCGCCATGACGCAAGGAATACCCCAGTACCTTGTCTGCGAATTACTCAAGCCACACGAAAGGTTTGCACCCAAAAACAAGACAGCGCCCGTTATGAGCGCTGTCATAGGCATTACCTGAGGGGAAATTTACTGGGGTGGCGCGATGTCGAGGGTCTGGTCCACGCGGTTGGCGGCCCAGCGGGCCGGGTCGGCGGAGGTCACCTGGATCACGAAGTAGCGGGCCTTGATGGGATCGCCCTTGGCGTTGAAGGTGACGGTGCCCGTGATGCCAGGGAAATTCTTCAGGTCCCGAACGGCCTTGGACACCTCGGCCCGGGCGGGGACCTTGCCGTCCGCCGCCTTGGCGGCGTTCTCGATGGCCTTCAGCGCGATGGCCGTGCAGTCGTAGGACTGGGCGGCATAGGGCTTCGGCG
Organism: uncultured Mesoterricola sp.; assembly: GCA_964479495.1. Taxonomy (GTDB): domain Bacteria; phylum Acidobacteriota; class Holophagae; order Holophagales; family Holophagaceae; genus UBA1801. The sequence goes on along the minus strand of CAYZND010000100.1, from coordinate 6,566 downwards.
GCGCGCCGTACTTGGCCTTGAAGTCGTTCACGAACTTGGCGGTGTCGGGGTAGGCGAAGGCCGGTCCGGCCACGGTGGAGAAGTAGGTGCCTTCACCAGCCAGCAGGGCGTCCCCGACGATGGTGGCCGCTTCGGGGGAGTCGAAGCCGTCCACGGAGATGAAGATGCCCTTGAAGCCTTTGTCCCTCAGCTGCTTGAAGACGGCCGAAGCCTCATACCCGGCGGCCAGGTAGACCGCGTCGGGCTTCTGCTTCAGGATCGCCGGGACCAGGTCCGAGAAGTCCTTCTTCTCCTCGGTGCCCGTGAAGCCCACCACGCGGATGCCCTGGCTTTCGGCTTCCTTCTTGAAGAACTCGGCAATGCCTCGGCCCCACTGGGTGGTGTCGTGGATGACGTAGGCGCTGCCGACGCGCCGCTTCTTGGCCAGCTGGGCACCCACGGCGCCCTGGACATCGTCGCGGCCGCAGATGCGGTTCACCTCGGCATAGCCACGATCGGTGACATCCGGATTCGTGTTGGCGGGAGAGATGTTGCAGAGGTTGGCGCCGTGGTAGATCTCCGAGGACGGGATCTGCACGCCCGAGTCGTAGTGTCCGATGACCGCGAGAATGGCGGGATCGGCCACGATGGTCTTCGCATTCTCGATGCCTGCCTTGGGATCGGCCTTGTCATCGAAGGGAACGAGCTCGACCTTGATGCCCATCTCGTTCAGGGGGCCGGATAGCTGGTCGATGGCCAGCTGAGCCGCGTTCTTGATGCCTTCGCCCGCATCCTTGGTATCTCCCGAGAGCGGACTCTGGGTGGCGATCCTGATGGTCTGCTCCTTCTTGCAGCCCACCGTCATCAGGCAGAGCCCCGTGAATAGAGATGCGGCCAGGAAAAGATGCCTTCGCATGAGCATTCCTCCGTATCAATCCGGCAGCGGAACGCAGTTCAACGCATCCGGAATAGACAATTGCTGTACCCACATCGTCCCCGGCCTTGCGGTCATTAGCAATATCAATTGCCTTGTCCAGTGGACAATATGCTCTCTCCCCTACAATGGAGTGCTTCAGCGCATTGCCGTGGAGCTTCGATGCCGAGCAAGTACATCAAGAAGATCCTGGAGGCCAAGGTCTACCAGGTCGCGAACGAAACCCCCCTTGAACCCGCCCCGCTGTTGGAGGAGCGTTTCGCCAACCAGGTCTTCCTGAAGCGGGAGGACCTCCAGTCGGTTTTCTCCTTCAAGATCCGCGGGGCCTATAACAAGATCGCGAACCTGACTCCGGAGGACCGGAAGCACGGCGTCATCGCTGCCTCGGCGGGCAACCACGCCCAGGGTGTCGCCCTCTCCTGCCAGCGGCTCGGCATCCCTGCCGTCATCGTCATGCCGGCCACCACACCCCAGATCAAGGTGGATGCGGTGCGCCGCAAGAAGGCGGAGGCGATCCTCCATGGCGACACCTACGACGAGGCCTATGCCCATGCCCGGGGCCTGGCCCAGGAGCGGGGGCTGGCCTTCGTCCATCCCTACGATGACCCCGAAGTCATCGCAGGGCAGGGCACCATCGGCATGGAGATCCTCCGGCAGCACAAAGATGGCATCGACGCCATCTTCATCCCGGTGGGTGGCGGAGGCCTTATCGCCGGAGTGGGCACCTACGTGAAATACCTGCGCCCGGAGATCAAGATCATCGGCGTGGAGCCCGAAGGCTCCGCAGCCCTGTATCAGTCCCTGAAGGCAGGCCGACGGGTGGTGCTGGACAAGGTGGACATTTTTGCGGACGGCGTGGCCGTCAAGCAGATCGGCGAGGAGTCCTTCCGGCTGGCCCGGGAATGCGTGGACCGCGTGATCCGGGTGAACACCGACGAGATCTGCGCGGCCATCAAGGACATCTTCGACGACACCCGCTCCATCGCCGAACCCGCCGGAGCCCTTGGCGTGGCCGGAATGAAAAAATATGTGCAGGAGACGGGCGTGACCGGGAAGTCACTCGTCGCCATCGTCAGCGGCGCGAACGTCAACTTCAACCGCCTGCGGCACATCTCCGAGCGGGCCGAGCTTGGCGAGGACCGGGAGTGCATCTTTGCCCTGAACCTTCCGGAGCGACCCGGAGCCCTCAAGGCCTTCTGCATGGCCATGGGCTCCAAGCCCATCACGGAGTTCAACTACCGCTATACGGATCCGGACCAGGCCTATGTCTTCATCGGCATGGGACTGACCAGCCGGGAGGAGCGTGAGCGTACGCTGGCGGAACTGCGGGCCGAGGGCTACCTGCTGAAGGACTTGACGGACAGCGAGCTGGCCAAGCAGCACATCCGGCACATGGTGGGTGGTCATGTGAAGCACGACATCAACGAGCTGCTGTACCGGTTCGAGTTCCCGGAGCGGAAAGGAGCCCTGCTGGCCTTCCTGTCCCGCATGGCGGATACCTGGAACATCAGCCTCTTCCACTACCGGAACGACGGCGCCACCTACGGGCAGGTCCTGGTGGGGTTCCAGATTCCCGAGAAGGAGCGGAGGGACTTCCAGCGGTTCCTCGATGAAGTCGGTTACCCCTGTGCCGAGGAGACCCAGAACCACGCCTATCACCTCTTCCTGGGAAACCCCGAAAAGACCGACTTCGAGTGATCCAGGCAACCTGCATGCGTAGATGACGCAGGAAGCATATTGAATTCAGTTTGATGGCCCCCTATTGGGGGCCATCACCATTAGAGGGTTCCAGGATGATTGCGCTAAAATATCATCCACTTTTACTTGTTTATGAAGGATATTTTCGGGGTTTGATGGTAATTTTTTTTCAAAGGAGACATGCATGGCCACGATTGGCGCCTATCCCGGCAAGGGCCTCTTCAAGCAGATCGCTTCCCAGATTCGCACCACGGTGGAGACGGCCTTCTACGGCAACAACGTCCTGCCCGTGACCAATGTGACCGAGGCCTATCGCCTGGCCGTGAAGGCCCCCGGCACCGTGATCCTGGACGGCATGCCCGTCTACAAGCCGGAAGTGCTCGGCCTGCCCGCCGATGCCAAGGCCCTGCTGATGAACGATGGCGCCGTCTCCGGTCGCGCGGCCGCCGCCCGCCGCATCCTGGGCCAGCCCGGCGTGGACAAAAACGACCTCTATAACAAGGTGGTGGAAGCCATCTACCAGACCCGCAAGCGGAAGATGATCACCACCCAGGCCCTGGTGGGTCTGGACGAGGACTTCATGGTGAAGGCCCGCCTCGTGATCCCCGAGGACCATGCCAACATCCTCTACAGCTGGCTGCTGAACTTCCAGTGGATCAACGACAGCTACGCCGACCGCTACGACAAGTCCAAGCCCTACCCCGAGGGCGACATCCTGGTCTTCTCCGATCCCGACTGGTCCCACCCCGACCACCCCATGGGTCTCAGCTTCTTCGACAGCGAGCACAACACCCTGGCGCTCCTGGGCATGCGCTACTTCGGCGAGCACAAGAAGGGCACCCTGACCCTGGCCTGGCACCTGGCCGCGCGCCACGGCTATGCCAGCTGCCACGGCGGCATGAAGAAGTACAGCCTCCCCGGCGGCAAGAGTTACGTGGCAGCCGTCTTCGGCCTGTCCGGCTCCGGCAAGTCCACCATCACCCACGCCCGCCACGGCGAGAAGTACGACATCACCGTGGTGCACGACGACGCCTTCGTGATCAACGTGAAGGACAAGTACTCCATCGCCCTGGAGCCTGCCTATTTCGACAAGACCCAGGACTACCCCATGGACTGCGAGGACAACAAGTTCATCCTCACGCTCCAGAACAACGGCGTCACGCGCTATCCCGACGGCACCCTGCACGTGGTCTCCGAGGACCTGCGCAACGGCAACGGCCGCGCCGTGAAGTCCAAGCTCTGGTCCCCCAACCGCGTGGACCGCATCGATGAGCCCATCAACGCCATCTTCTGGCTCATGAAGGACGAGACCCTGCCGCCCGTGATCAAGCTGGAAGGGCCCAGCCTCGGCTCTGTGTTTGGTGCAACCCTGGCCACCAAGCGGACCTCCGCCGAACGATTGGCTCCCGGCGTGGACCCCAACGCCCTGGTGGTGGAGCCCTACGCCAACCCCTTCCGCACCTATCCGCTGGAGATGGACTACACCCGCTTCAAGACCCTCATCGCCGACGGCGTGGCCTGCTACGTGCTGAACACCGGCGCCTTCATGGGCAAGAAGGTGCAGCCCGCCGACACCCTGGGCATCCTGGAAGCCATCGTGGAAGGCACCGCCGACTTCAAGCCTTGGGGCCCCTTCGAGGACATCAAGATCCTCGAATGGCCCGGCTTCGAGGCCGACCTGGGCGATCCGGCCTACCGGGCTGAGTTCAAGGCCCGCATGGCGGACCGCGTGAGCTTCGTAAAGAGCCGCGATACCGAACAGGGCGGTGCCGATAAGCTGCCCGCCGACGCGCTCCAGGCCATCCAGGACGTGCTGGCCAAGCTGAGCTGAGGCGTCGGATTCGACGGTCAGGGGCACCGAGGAGACCCGCAACGGGGCGACCCGGTACTCTTATGCTGTCGTGAGGAGTCCCCATGACCTTCGCGCAAGCCTTCAACGAGACCGCCGCCACGGTGAATGCCATCGCCATCGAGAAGGGCTGGTGGGAGGCGGACCGGAACGAGGGCGAGCTCATCGCCCTCATGCACTCGGAGCTCTCGGAGGCCCTGGAGGGCCTGCGCCACGGGAACCCGCCCAGCGATCACATCCCCGACTTCTCGGCCGTGGAAGAGGAGTTCGCCGATGTGGTCATCCGGATCATGGATCACGCCGCCGCCAAGGGCTACCGCGTGGGCGAGGCCCTGGAAGCCAAGATCGCCTTCAACCGCGCCCGTCCCCACAAGCACGGCGGCAAGGCCTTCTAGATCGGACGACTCCCGTCGACCCTGAAGCTATTTCCGCTGGTATACGCCCGTCCCGTGGCAGTTGCCGCAGGGTGTCTCGACGCGAAGGCTTCCACCGCAGGCTCGGCAGGGCGCCGAGAACGAACCCGTGCCGGCGCATTGTGCGCAGGGAGTGGTGAAGGCCATCTGTGTCTTGCGTCCCTTGCAGCGAGGGCAGGGCGTGCCGTCTGCCAGCACACCCGTGGCCTTGCAGCGGAGGCAAGGACCGGCCTCCTGGCGATAGGTCCCGCTCCCGGAGCACTTCCGGCAGCGCACCGGCATGACCCCGCGACCACTGCAGACCGAGCAGTCAATGGCCAGGCGGCCCGTTCCCCCACACCTCAGGCAGGGGACAGCTGGGCCCGTGCAACGTGTGGTCTGAGGTGAAGGTGGCGTGGCCTTTGGCGCAGGACTCGCCGCAGCCATCTTCCGGACGGCCATGTTCGTCTTCTTCCGTTTTGCGGCTTCCCGCTTCCGCTTATCAACCTGGGCCGTTGTCTTGGCCACGGAGATCCTTTCGGTCATGCGCCGTTCCCAGGATGCCTCAGCTTCACCGCTGAGTGAAGCTTGGGATCCGCCGATTGCGCTGGGAGTCGAGATTCGCCTTGGAGGGTGCATGGGCTCCTGTTTATCGTGGATTCATGGACAAGCGACCCTTCCCCGACCAGATCGAAGCCGAACGCGTGGTGCTCAGGAAGCATGAACTCTCCTTCGCCGAGACCATGTTCGCCTGCATCGACCAGGATCGTGAGCGCCTGCGTGTCTTCCTGCCCTGGGTGGATGCCTCGAAGACCCTGGACGACACCCTCACCTACATCAAGAAGTCCCGCGAGGAGCACGACAGCGGAGCCGGTGCCGCCTTCGGCATGTATGACCGCGTCACGGGCGTCTACATGGGCAACATCGGTGTGCACGCCATCCTATGGGATCAGGAGTGCTGTGAACTGGGCTACTGGGTACTCCGAGGCTACGAAGGGAAGGGCTATGTCACGGAAGCGGTGGAAGCCCTCGAACGGGCCTGCTTCTCGCTCGGCTTCCATCGGGTGGAAATCCGCTGCTCCTCGCTGAATGAGCGCTCGGCGGCCATCCCGCGGCGCCTGGGCTACCACCTGGACGGCACTCTCCGGGAGAACTCCATCGAGCATGGCCGTTACCGGGACACGCTCGTCTTTGGCAAGCTGACTCCAGCCTAATACCGCCCCCGTCGCTGCTGGGCGTGGGGCCGCCCCAGCTCGCTGCTGTCGGCCTTGGCGATCCTGACGGCGCAGGCCTTGTACTCCGGGATCTTCGCCAGCGGGTCCAGGACATCGTTGGTGAGGAGGTTGGCCGCGGCCTCCCGGAAGTGGAAGGGGATGAAGACCACCCCGGGCGTGGTGCGCGTGGTGACGGTGGCCCGCAGCACAAGGGTTCCACGACGGGAGCTCACCCGCACGGTCTCGCGATCTCGCACCCCCAGTCGCTCCGCATCGTCAGGGTGCAGCTCCATCAAGGCCTCGGGATAGAGGTCATCCAGCTTCGAGTGACGGGTCAAGGAGCCCCCGTGCCAGTGCTCCAGCACGCGCCCCGTGGTGAGGACGAAGGGGAACTCGCGGTCCGGGGTCTCGGTGGCGAAGCGGAACTCCAGAGGGTGGAACTTGGCCTTCCCCCGGGGGAAGGTGCCTTCGAACAGGAACGGCGTTCCGGGATGCTGCTC
>CAYZND010000099.1:0-10413 GCA_964479495.1 uncultured Mesoterricola sp. | reverse complement strand
TAGTACGGTCTCGTGGGCTCGGAGATGTGTATAAGAGACAGACCGAGACCTCCCGGGAGGTCTCGGTGGATGTGGGCAAGGTCTGGTAGGGGTCCTCGGGGAGCAGGGAGGCTTCGCGGCGAGCGGTGGACAGCGCGTGGGCCGCCAGCTCCGCGTCCCGCGAATCGTCCCCGGTCGTCTCGAAGGCCGAAGAGAGGGTCCGCCCATCCCGGAAGTACTTGATCTGCACCCCGGCCTGGTGGACGTGGCCGATCTGGCGCACCTTCCCCTGGTTGAAGCGCAGGAAATCGCTGGCCTCGCCCGCGAAGTCCACCGCCAGGGCCTCGCCCGTCTGCAGCTCCCGGAAAAGGAAGTCGCAGGCACGGTTGAACCGGTTCTCGATGTCGTACGCGGCGCTCATGCCTCACCTCCGAAGATCTCCACACCGCGGAAGGCGCAGACGGGGCTGGCGTGGCCCACCGTGATGACCTGGTTGGGCTCCCCCTTGCCGCAGTTGGGTGTGCCGAAGACGCCGAAGGTGGACGCGTCGCCCACCTTGAAGAGGTCGCGCCAGAAGGTGGCGGAGATGCCCCGGTAGTTGGGGTTCCGCACGGTCTTCGTGAGCTTTCCGTCCTCGATCAGCCGCGCGTATTCGCAACCGAACTGGAACTTGTTGCGGTAGTCGTCGATGGACCAGGAGCGGTTGGCCTCCATGAAGACGCCCCGCTCGATGGACGCGATGATGTCCTCGAAGCGGTCCGTCCCCGGCTCCAGGTTGAGGTTGGCCATGCGGTCGATGGGGGCCCGGAACCAGTCCTGGGCCCGCTGGTTGGCCACGCCCGGCTTGCCCGAGCGCGCCTGGCTCTCCAGGGAGCCCAGGGCCCGCAGCAGGATGCCCTCCTGGATCAGGAACGCCTTGGAGGCCGGGTTGCCGATGTCGTCGGCGCCATAGGTGGCGGCTTCGCTGGGAATGGTGGGGTCGAAGGTGATGTTCATGAGGTCCGAGCCGTAGCGCAGGGTGCCAATGTCCTCCAGCTTCACGAAGGAGGAGCCGGCATAGTTGCGCTCGTCGCCCAGGATGCGGTCCAGCTCCAGCGGATGACCGACCGACTCGTGGATCTGCAGCATCATCTGGTCCGGCGCCAGCACGAGGTCCGCGGTCATGGAGGGGCACTCCGGGGCTTCCAGCAGCTCCAAGGCCTGCTCGGCGATGCGGCGGGCCTCGGCCTCGCCGCCCTGCAGGTCCAGGAGTTCCCAGCCGCCCTGGTTATTGCGTCCCCGGGGGCCGTTCGCCGAGCGGAGCTGAGTGTGGCTCCCTTCCCGCGCAATGGCCTGGAGACCGGAGCCAAGGATGCGGATGCGCTGGCCGATGGCCGCTCCGCTGGTGGAGACGATCTCCGTCTCGATGTCGCGCTCGTCGATCTCGGCGGAAGCCTGCACGATCCTGTCCGAGACCTGCATGGCCTGGGTGAGCTGGATGGCGTGGCGGGAGAGCAGGTCCGCACCGAAGGCGGCGTGCAGCCGCCGGGGGGATACGTAGCGCGTGACCGTTGCGGGCCGCACCGTGGCATCGAACGCATGGATGGCCCGGGGCGCAGCGGCCTTCGCCAGCCGGAGGGCCTTCTCGGCGGCGTCCCGAAGCGCGGCGGGATCCAGGGAGGCGAGGGCGGCGTAGCCGAACTGACCCTTGTGGAGCACCTCGATCATGCAGCCTTCGTCCACATAGTCATAGGCGGAATCGAACTTCCCGTCCTTGGCCCGGTAGCCCCGGCCCGTGGTCCGCACCCGCCGGAGACCGGCCCACTCCACGCCCGGGGGCAACGCCCCTTCCAGCAACCTTCTGAGATCCGGAGACATCGCTCCCCCTTGTCAACAGTCTCCATGCTAGCTCGACCCTACGCCCTCGTTCGCCTGGGCGCGGTTTTTTGTCAGAATGTCTCTTTCAGGAAGGCTGCGATGACGCTCCCCAAAGGCTTCGACAACGACCGGTACCTGCAGCAGCAGACCGCCGCCATCCTGGAGCGGGTGCATCGCTTCAATGACAAGTTGTATCTCGAGTTCGGAGGCAAGCTGCTCTTCGACTTCCACGCGGCCCGCGTCCTGCCCGGCTACGATCCCAACGTGAAGATGCGCCTGCTGCAGCAGCTCCGGGACAAGGCGGACCTCATCCTCTGCATCTACGCAGGCGATATTGAGAAGCGCAAGGTGCGCGCGGACTTCGGCATCACGTACGATGCGGACGCCCTGAAGCTCATCGACGACCTGGCCGGCTGGGGCATCCCCGTGACGGCAGTGGTGATCACGCGCTACGCGGACCAGCCCGCGGCGCGGATCTTCAAGAACAAGCTGGAGCGACGGAACGTGCGGGTCTACACGCACCGGGCGACGCCGGGATACCCCACGGACATCGACCGCATCGTGAGCGACGAGGGCTACGGCGCGAATCCCTTCATCGAGACGACCAAACCCTTGGTGGTTGTCACGGGGCCTGGGCCCGGCAGCGGCAAGCTGGCCACCTGTCTCTCCCAGCTCTACCATGAGTTCAAGGGCGGTCGCTCCGCGGGGTATGCCAAGTTCGAGACCTTCCCCATCTGGAACCTGCCCCTGAAGCACCCGGTGAACATCGCCTACGAGGCCGCCACGGTGGAGCTGCGGGACGTGAACGTCATCGATCCCCACCACCTGGAAGCCCACGGCCAGACCACCGTGAACTACAACCGGGACGTGGAGGTCTTCCCCGTCCTCAAGCGGATCCTGGAGAAGATCACGGGCAAGGAGTCCCCCTACCTGTCCCCCACGGACATGGGCGTGAACTGCGCCGGGTTCGGGATCGTGGACGACGAGGCCTGCCGGCAGGCCTCCCGGCAGGAGATCATCCGCCGCCACTTCCGCTATGCCGGCGAATACCAGATGGGTCTGGTGGATGCGGAGACCGCCGAGCGCGCCGAGCGGCTCATGCAGGCCAACGCCCTGCAGGCCGAGGACCGCCCCGTGGTGGAGCCCGCGCGGAAGGCGGCCCAGGAGGCGGAGGAAGGCGCCAAGGGCCACGATGGCATCTTCTGCGGCGCGGCCCTGCAGCTGAAGGATGGCCGCATCGTCACCGGAAAGAACAGCCCCCTCATGCATGCCTCCTCGAGCCTGGTCCTCAACGCCGTGAAGGAGCTGGCGGGGATCCCCGATGCCGTGCACCTGCTGGCGCCCATGGTACTGGAGTCCGTGGCGCGCCTGAAGCGGCAGGTCTTCAACAAGAACGTGAGCCTGGACCTGGACGAGACCCTCAACGCCCTGGCCATCAGCGCGGCCACCAATCCCACCGCCCAGGTGGCCGTGGACAAGCTGAAGGAGCTGCGCGGCTGCGAGGCCCACATCACCCACCTGCCCCCGCCCGGGGACGAGGCGGGCCTGCGGGACCTGGGCGTGAACCTCACCAGCGATCCCGCCTTCTCCAGCCACAGGCTGTTCGTGGGCTGAAGGTCAACCGCGCCCGGAGCGAATGCACCAGCCAACAGGAGGGTACCGATGGGTCTCTTGGATCTCGCAGGATCGCTGCTCGGAGGCCAGAGCCAGGGCCACGGCCTGCTGAACGTCATCCTGGGCCTGGTGAACGAGCACGGAGGACTCCCGGGCCTGATCAGCCAGCTGCAGAGGAGCGGGCTGGGGGACCACGCCGCGTCCTGGGTCGGGACCGGAGAGAACCTGCCCTTGAGCCCCGAGCAGCTCCAGGCCTTCCTGGGCAGCGGCAAGCTCCAGGCCCTGGCTTCCCAGCTGGGCCTGGAGCCAGGTCAGGCCGCAGGCAGCCTCGCAGACTTTCTGCCCAAGGCCGTGGATCGCATGACCCCCCAGGGCCAGCTGCCTGAGGAAGGCGAGGACCTCATGGGGATGCTGAAGGGCTTCCTGGAGTGAGCCTGGATCCTGTGCTTGGTGGGGATTCACGCTCGTACGGATCAGCCTCGAATGGATTCGATGGAGAAGGTCTGAGCCACGAAGTCACACGAAGGCCCGCTCCGCGGGCTACACGAAGTTCATTTGCGGCATGGTCATCGCGAAACACGGCCATTCGGCCTGCGGCCCCAGCCACGATGCGGCTGGTTTCCTGTGCGGTGTACCGAACGGCTTATTGGAGAGCCGTTCGGTACACCGCACAGGAAAGGATGGCCTTGGTGGGTCGGAGTCCCTTCGTGTGACTTCGTGACCGCCCGAAGGCGGCTTCGTGTATCTTCGTGGCTATCTTTTTACGACCTCGGGGTTTCGATTCGAGTGCGCACTGAGGCCCTACCCTTCCCCCAGTGCCTTCCGTAGCCGCACGTAGCCGCTGCGGCTCACGGGCAGGCGGGCGCCATTCACCAGCACGGCCTCGCGGCGTTCGGTATCGGTCTGCTCCACGCGGACCAGCCGATCCAGAGGCAGGATGAAGGAGCGGTGGATCCGCACGAACCGCGCGGGGTCCAGGCGCGTCTCCAGATCCGAGATGGTCTGCTGCTTCAGGTAGCCCTTCTCTGCGGTCTTCAGGAGCACGTAGTCGTCCTGGGCCTGGATGTAGTCGAGCTTCCCCAGGGGGATGACAGTGACGCGGGTGCCGTCCTTCACCACGATCCGGTCGCGGATGCGGCCTTCCTCGGCCGTCCGCAGCAGGGGCTGGGGATCGGGCTGGACGGCGCCGCAGCGCTCCTTGGCGCGGCGCAACGCCTCCTCGAAGCGCTCTTCGGCGAAGGGCTTCAGCAGGTAGTCCACGGCGTGGATGTCGAAGGCGCGGATGGCATGCTCGTCGTGGGCCGTGATGAAGACCACCACGGGCCGGGGCTCCAGCAGCTCCAGCACTTCGAAGCCGTCCAGCTTGGGCATCTGGATGTCCAGGAACAGCAGGTCCGGCTTGCGTTCCCCGGCCATGCGCACGGCCTCGAAGCCGTCGCCGCACTCGCCGATCACCTGCACCTCGGGGTGGGAGGCCAGGTGGTCCTTCACCACGGCCCGCGCCAGGGCTTCGTCGTCCACGATCAGGGCTGTGTAGGTTCGCTCAGACATGCTGTTCCTCATCCGGTTCCATGGGGAAGGCCATCCGCACGCGGAAGGCCCCTTCGATGGCCTGTGCCTCGAAGAAGGCTTGCGCCCCGTAGCGCCCCTTCAGTCGTTGGCGGACCTGGGTCAGGCCCAGGCCAAGCCCCTTGGGAGCCTCTTCCTCGGCGTCCCGGGCATTCTCCATCTCGATGTCCAGGCACTCGCCCCGCCGCCGGGCTGCGATGCGGATGACGCCGCCCTCCACGAGGTTGGCGATGCCGTGCTTGATGGCGTTCTCCACGAGGGGCTGGAGCAGCAGCGTAGGTATCCGCACAGGCTCCGCTTCCGGCTCCACCTCCCAGGCCACCTGGAGCCGGGCTCCGAAGCGGATCTGCTCGATGGTCAGGTAGGCCCTCACCAGGTCCAGCTCTTCGGCCAGGGTCACCAGGGGGCGCTCGCCGAGCTTCAGGCTCTTGCGCAGGAAGTCCGAGAGCAGCACGCACATGGTGCGCGCCCCCTTCGGATCCAGGGAGGTGAGGGCGCTGATGGAGTTGAGGCTGTTGAACAGGAAGTGGGGATTGAGCTGGGCACGGAGGGCCTTCAGCTCCGCCTCCCGGGCCAGGGTCCTCAGCTCGTGCTCCGCGCGCTGCAGTTCCTCCGATTGCTGGTGGGCGATGACCACGTAGTGCATGGCCACCGTCACCAGATACATGAAGGCGCCCGTGAAGGTGAAGGAAAGCCAGCCCTGCCAGCCGAGGTAACTCTCGGGCAGGAGCTCGAAGGAACGGGAACCGTACAGGAGGAGGGCACTCCAGAGCCCGCCCATGATCAGGGAGGAGCCGCTCCACCCGGCACCCAGGATCAGGGGACGGGTGGAGCGGAGCGGCAGGGCACGGCAGGAATAGTAGCTGTAGGGGAACAGGATCGCGGCGAGCGCCGACGCCAGGAGCGACAGCCACAGGGCTCCGCCCCACGTGGCGCCTTCGACCCGGGCGGAGAAGAAGAAGATGAGGCCGAAGGCGACCCACCCGAAGAGGTAGCCAGCCAGCAGGGTCCGGCTCCGAAGCAGTGGGTGCATCTAGTTTTTCACCTCGATCCCGCCGAACAGGATCGACCCGGTGAGGATCAACCGGCGGCGGTTCTCCGGCGGTCCCTGGACCAGCTTCTTGTCGTCGATGCCGCCCGCGATGGCCGAGGCCTGGATCACCACCTCCCAGTCCTCCGGCACCCGGATCTCGCCGCCCCCGAAGAGGATGAAGACATCCACCTTCGCGGTGTCCTCCACCAGCGTCGCCTGGCGGAGGTCCAGCTCGAAGCCCCCGAAGATGGCCGTCAGCTCGCCCCCCTTGAGGGCCTGGCTCCGGACCTGGCGCTTGAAGCCGCTGAGGATCGCCGTCCCCCGCAGGTAGTCGTCGGAGCCGTCCGGTTCCGGCGGCGTCCCCCGCTGGCGGCGGAGGGTGCGCAGGATGATGAAGATGCCCACGGCCACGACCAGCGCGGGGCCGATGAGCGCATCGAAATGGCCGTGGCCCAAGGTCACCAGCAGCAGGATCCCGCCCGCCGCCAGGAATCCCCACCCCTTGGCCGGATGACCGGCCTCGGGCGTCCGCAGGCGCACGATGCCCATGGCCACGAGGATGAGGGGCCACAGGTTCTTGATGAAGCCCAGGAGCGCCGAGTCCCCGAGCCCCGGGATCTCGTCCAGCAGGAGCACGACCCCCAGGAGGACCACCCCGATGCCCAGAACCAGCCCCATGGAGTGGTGACCCCTCCGCTTGCAGTCGATCTCAGGATTCATGGGCGTCCTCGCTGGCATTCTCGCAGCGGACGGAAGGGAGGACACGGTGGCGGCGGAAGAGGGAGCGGAGCACCAGGACGATCCCCAGCCAGATCAGCGCCACCGGCCAGCCCTTGTGCAGGAGTTCCCCGAGCCCCATGTTCTTCAGCTGGAGGGCCGCGGCCCCCAGCAGGACCAGGTGTCCACCTAAGGCGAGGAAGCCCCGCTTGGCGAAGGACACGAAGGCCAGCACCAGGAGCGCCGAGGGCCAGAAGAAGAGGAGGCCCTTGAGGTCCAGGTAGCCCAGGGCCTGGAAGCCATGGACGACCCCCAGGACGATGAGCCCCAGCCCCAGGGTCAGGGCCGCGGCGAAACGGTTCTTGGGATGGCAGCAGGCATACACGGGAAGGCTCCCTGGTCGGGGCACTCAGCCCCGTTGTCGAAGGTAGGGGGTTTTCCTCGAGCGCGGCAGGGGAGATTCGGTCAACGGCGGGCGCCCGTCGGTGAACCTCCCCTCCCCCCAAGGTAAGACGGCCACCGGAGGGTGGCCGTCTTGATCCTAGCCACCGGAATCCGCTACATCTTCCCGACGATGTTGAAGAAGACGCCGCGGCTGCGGTACGACAGGTCCGTCAGGTCGTCGGAAAAGTCCGTGAAGTTGTAGCCCACGCCGACCTTCACATGCTTGCCCACGTGGTAGTAGAGGGCCGTGAGGAAGCCGCTGCGGGTGTCCTGGGCCTCGGTGGCCTTCAGCATCCGGTATTCCGCCAGCCAGTCCCACTTGCGGACGAGGTGCAGGTCCGCCCGCACCACGCCAAGGATGGCCTCGCTGTGGAACCAGTCGCCGCTCGTCTTGCTAGGCTTCAGCTCGCTGAGCCGGTAGCCCAGCTTGCCCCCCAGGGAGAGCCAGGGGCGCAGGTCGTGGATGGTGTCCACGGCGAAGACGTGGCTGCGCTGGACGTAGTCGGCGGTGTTGCCAGCATCCGTCACCTGACCCGCCGTGGGCGTGTCCTTCAGGAAGGTGTACTTGACGAGGGTGTTCCAGCGGTCGTTCAGCACGGGCCGGTAGGCCGCGCCCGAGACGAGCTCCACGTAGTTGCCGTCGTAGAAAGCGCCCCGGGTATTGGTGCTCACGGAGAAGTTGACCTTGCCGAACCAGCGCCAGTCCGGGCTGATCTGGTAGGACAGGGCGTTCCGCGCCAGCCAGACGATCCGGTGGCCGCTCACGCCATCCTCGTGACGGTACTCGAGGTTGCCGCCATAGGTGACCTTGTCCTTCTTGTAGCCCACGGAGAAACCGATGGTCTCGCGCTTCAGGTCCCCGCTGGCCTCGTCGGACACGGTGCCCCAGTCGGCCTTGAACCCATAGGTCCAGCGATCGTTGGGCGCCAGGTCCAGGCCGAAGGCATGCACCAGGCTCTCGGAGTCCGCGCCGTGGGTGGACTTCGTCTCCCCGAAGACGGACATCTGGTCGTTCACCCGGAAGGTGGTGCCCGTGATGGCCGTGTTGTAGCGGCCGCTCCGGTTCTCGTCGGGCCGTTCGGTCTCCATCTGGTACTTCATGTAGACGCTGCTGCGGTCGTTCACGCGGTAGTCGCCGCCCAGGAGACCCGCCGCCCCGCCATCGCCACCGGAGGCCTCGGCGGAGAGCCGGAAGCGGTCCGTGGCCTGCCAGGATCCCCCGAGCCCCGCCCGGTCGTTCCGGCGGCGGTCGCCGCTGCGGTGGGCGGTGCCCTGCAGGAAGCCATAGAGGTCCCAGGATGCGGGCACATCGCCCGCCTGGGGCAGGTAGTGCAGGCGCCCCTGGACATCGGTGCGGCTGCCGTTCTGGGAGAGCTCCTTACTGGCATTGCTCTCCGTCCGTCGGTGGTCGTTCCGCGCCCCCAGGCCCAGCTGCCACTCGGGCGCCGCCTTCCAGAGCAAGCTGCCCTCGACGCTGTCGGTGTCCTGGGAGTCCGACCGCCGCTGGTCAGCCTTCAGGTCCAGGTCCACCGTCTCGCCCAAGGGCAGGGTCGTCCGCCCGCCGTAGCGCGTGTCCGCTTCGCCAGGGGTGAGCTGGCCCGGTCCGGAGAAGCCCTTCTCGCGCTCCTGGATGTAGAGGCGAGTGGCACCCTGCCAGTCCTTGCCCAGATCCGCATGGTCCGCCTGGATCTCCACCCGGCGGGCATCGGCTCGTTCCCCCACCGAGCCGGAGGAGCTGAAGTCGAAGCCGCCATCCATGGAGCTCTGCTGCCCCGTGCCCGCGCCTTCGGAGCGGGCCACCTCGACCTTGAGGGAGGTGCCCGGCGTGGCCCGCAGGATCAGGTCGGCGCCTTCGAGCTGCTGGCCCTGGTGGCTCCCGCCCTGCCGGAATCCGGTGAGCCCCAACCGCACATGGTCGTTGAGCCACCAGCTCCCCTGGGCACCGTGGGAGAAGGTGCTCAGGGCCGTGGTTCCGGGGGTGTACTCGTAGGTCGTCACGAGGTAGACCGGGTTGCCCGAGGTGCCGTGGCTGGAGACCAGTGCGCCGCTGCTGGCGTAGCTGGAGAGTGGGGCCGTGAGCAGCAGCCGCCCCTGGAGGCAGTTCAGCTCATAGTCCTGGGCGGGCACCAGCTGCTTGCGCTCCAGCACCAGGCCGGAGTCCTTGTCCCGCACCTCGACCCACACCCGCTCCGAACCCTGGGTGATGTCCAGGTGGCGCAGGTAGTAGAGGGAGCCGCCCGTGGAGCGGAACTCCTCCCGGGACTGGGCGGTGCCGGGCTCCGCCGCAAAGGCGTCCAGCACGGCCCGCTTCTCGTCGTAGCCCGTCGTGCCCGGCGTCGCCAGCCGCAGTTTGGCGCCGTAGAGGCCACGGCTGTACTGGGTCAGCTCCGTGCCCGTCCACTGGGTCTGGAAGTTGCCCCAGAGCACATGGGAGTCCCCCCGCTCCAGGCGCACGTAGAACTTGCCGCGGGTGGGCGCATCCTCGTAGGCCGTGCTGTCGTCGCCGTAGACGGGATAGAACCGCTCGGGGTCGATGCGCTTGAGCAGGTAGTGCGGATCCTTGGAGCTGAAGTTGCGGAAGAGGTCCTCCACGGGCTGTTCCGTGGTGTCCGCGCTGGCCGTCAGCAGGTACTTGCCCTGGATGAGGCCCTTCAGGTAGAAGGCCGCCCGGCCGTCAAAGTAGGTTCGGCCATCGTAGTGCTGGCTGTCCGCCGTCACGAGGGCGGCGGGCCCGCTGGCGTGGTTGCGGCCCACGGTGAGGTCCGCGATGGCCACGTAGAACCAGCTCTGGTCCGGCAGGGTGAGGTTCCGCGCGAAGGCGGCCTTCCGGCCATCGGGCTCGATCACCGCCACCGTGACCGTGTGGGGTCCCGGGGGCAGGATCTGGCGCCCGGCGAAGGCGCCGTTACGGTCCACGGGCACCCAGGTGCCCAGGGTCTCGACCCGCTGCCCTGCCTTCAGGCCTTTGCCGTTCACCGTCACGGTCCCCCCGGCCACGGGAATGTTCGCCAGGGCGAGGGAGTCCAGGCCCCAGCCCACGAGGCGCTCCCGTTCCCGAGCTTCCAGGTCGTCGTGGGGACGGGCCTGGTCCAGGAGCCTCAGGGGCTTCACCGCGGTCTCGTCGAAGCGACCCTTGCGGTCGTAGACCCGCAGCAGGAAGACCAGCTCGGCCGGGGCTTCCGCGGGGGGCACCCAGGTGG
>CAYZND010000098.1:0-10503 GCA_964479495.1 uncultured Mesoterricola sp. | reverse complement strand
CCAAGCCGGGGACATCCAAGCCAGCTGAGGAGCCTGAACGTGCCGATGCGCATCGTGAGGACGATTCCGGAGATCCGCATGGCCCTCAAGACCATGCGGGAAGGGGGCCATCGGATCGGGTTCGTCCCGACCATGGGGTACCTGCACGAGGGGCACGCGGCCCTGATCAAGCAGAGCACCGCCCGCTGCAACAACACGGTGGTGTCCGTCTTCGTGAACCCCACCCAGTTCGGCCCCAGCGAGGACCTGGCCCGCTATCCGAGGGACCTGGACCGGGACCAGAACCTCTGTCTCAAGCTGGGCGTGGACGTGCTGTTCCTGCCCGAGGCTGCCGAGATCTTCCCCACGGGCTTCAGCACCTTCGTGGAGCCCGGCTCCCTGGGCGAGGTGCTCTGCGGCCAGTTCCGGCCCGGCCACTTCCGGGGCGTGGCCACCGTCGTCGCCAAGCTCTTCAACATCGTGCAGCCCGACCTGGCCTTCTTCGGCCAGAAGGACCTGCAGCAGGTGGCCGTCATCCGGCGCATGGTCAAGGACCTGAACATGCCCGTGGACATCGTGGTGGCTCCTACCATGCGTGAGTCCGATGGGTTGGCCATGAGCTCCCGCAACACCTACCTCAGCCCCGAGGAACGCAAGCGGGCCCTGTGCCTGCAGCAGGGCCTGACGGCGGCCTCGGAGGCTTTCCAGAAGGGCGAGCGTCGGGCGGAGAAGCTCATGGAACTGGCGCGAAAGCCGCTCGCGGCCGCCAACGAGGTCCAGTACTGCCAGCTCGTGGACGCCTACACCATGGAGTCCCTGGCCGGCGAAGTGACCCGCACCTCCGCCCTGTGCGTGGCGGCCCTCCTCGGCAAGACCCGCCTCATCGACAACGTGGTGCTCTCGCCCACGGACGAGGGCGTCCAGTTCATCAACCACCTGGATCCAAGCTGATCGGGAGGTCCACCATGTTCCGACTGCTGCTGGTATCCCTGCTCCTCGTCGCCACCACCACGGCGCCGGTCCTGGCCACCCCCCCGGGGCAGGCCAAGAAGAACGGCGTGCCTCCGGGCCTGGCCAAGAAGGGCGGGCTGCCCCCGGGCCTGGCCAAGAAGTTCGGGCGGAAGGTTCCGCCCCAGCCCTACATCGCCTTCGATCCGGGTCGCACCGATCGGGCCTGGTTCCTCATCGAGGGCCAGTGGGTGCTGAAGACGGGGCTCACGGGGACCCTCAAGATCGAGATCCAGAACTCCCTCAAGCTCCCCATCGCCCCGCCGCCGGTTCCCCTGCCCAAGGTGGGCGTGGACCTGCACGTGGTGTTGTTCGACTGATTTGCCGCATCTCAAGAGTGGCCGGGACCCCGTCGGGGCCTGGACCAGGAGGTAACCGATGCTTCGCCAGTTCCTGCTCGGAAAGATCCACCGCGCGACCGTGACCCGCGCCGATCTCCACTACGTGGGCTCCATCACCCTGGACCCGATCCTCATCGAGGCGGCCGGGTTCCTGGAGAACGAGAAGATCGACATCTACGACATCACCAACGGCTCCCGGCTCAGCACGTACGTGATTCCTGGGACCCCGGGCAGCGGTGAGGTGGGCATCAACGGGGCAGCCGCCCACCTGGTCCAGGAGGGGGACCTGGTCATCCTGGCCTCGTACGGGTGGATGGACGAGGTCGAGGCCGCCCGCCACGCCCCCAAAGTCGTCTTCGTGGATGCGCGCAACCGCATCACCTCCAAGGCCTCCCAGGAACGGACGCCCCCCGTTCCGGTCCTGGATTAATCCTTCCCAGGACCGGCAACGTCTTGGTAAAAGAAGGAGTCCCCGGTTGGCTGGTACGCCCTGCGGGGAGTGGGAGGGTGCCCGGAGCCCCCTCGCCCCATTCTTGAGAGGGTACAGCCATGGAAGTCCGAAGGTCTCTGGTCGTGAACGCGACCCCGATGGAGATGCGCATTGCGCTGCTTGAGAACGGCCAGGTGTGCGAGCTGTTCATCGAGCGCACCACCCACATGAGCCAGGTGGGGGATGTCTACAAGGGGAAGGTGGCCAAGCTCCTGCAGGGCATGCAGAGCGCCTTCGTCACCATCGGCGGCAGCAAGGACGGCTTCCTCTACCTGGACGAGCCGGAGATCCACCGGCTGGGCTCCGAGGACCTGGCGGAGGAGGAGGACTCGGACACGGCCCTGGAGTTCCCCGCCTTCATGAACCTGCCGCCCGTGAAGGAGGGGGACGAGGTGCTGGTCCAGGTGGTGAAGGACCCCATCGGCAGCAAGGGCCCCCGCCTCACCCGGCACATCAGCTTCCCGGGCCGCTTCCTGGTCTTCATGCCCGGCATCGACCACGTGGGCATCTCCCGCAAGATCACTAACCCCGAGGAGCGCGAGCGTCTGCGGAGCCTCATCAAGGGCCACACCCAGCCCGGCGAGGGCTTCATCGTGCGCACGGCCGCCATCGGCGAGAAGGATGAGGACCTGGTCTCCGACGTGGCCTTCCTCCGGGATCTCTGGACGGATGTCCAGCAGCGCACCCAGGAGTGCAAGGCCCCGTGCCTGGTCTGGCAGGACTCCCGGCTCCTGCAGAAGGTGCTCCGGGATCTCTTCCGGGAGGAGGTCGCCAGCTTCTGGGTGGACCAGGAGGAGACCTACAGGGAGGTGGTGGACTTCGTGCAGAAGCTGCACCCCGAGTGGGTGGAACGGGTCAAGCACTTCACCTCCGATCTCCCCATCTTCGAGGCCTTCGCCATCGAGAAGGAGATCGAGGCCGCCCGCCAGCCGAAGGTGTTCCTGAAACACGGCGGCTCCATCGTCATCAACCAGACCGAGGCGCTGGTGAGCGTGGACGTGAACACGGGGAAGTTCGTGGGGAAGAAGGACCTGGAGGAGACGGTCTACCTCACGAACCGGGAGGCCATCCCCGAGATCATCCGCCAGCTGCGCCTGCGCAACCTCGGGGGCATCATCGTCATCGATTTCATCGACATGATGGATGCGGCCCACCGGGAGGCCGTCATGAAGCAGCTCCAGGAGGAGCTGCAGCGGGACCGCAACCACGCGCGGGCCGTGGAGATCAGCGACTTCGGCCTCGTGGAGATGACCCGCAAGCGGACGGGGCCCAGCCTCGACCGCCTGCTGACGACGCACTGCCCCCACTGCGAAGGTTCGGGTCGCCGCCTCAGCGCAGAGACCGCCGTGCTCTCCGTCTACCGGGAGCTGGCACGGCTCGGGACGCGCCTCAAGGGCGCCACGGTGCAGGTCACGATCCATCCGGAACTCAGGGCGGCGATGCAGGCCGACACCAAGGAGGGCTTCCTGCACCTGGCGAAGGCCTTCGGAGCCAAGCTCCAGTGGGTCGAGCGCTCCGAGGGGCTGCTGCACGCCGTGGGACTCGAGATCATCCGGAAGTCGGAGGAGAAGGCATGAGCGAGCGCGCCGCCCTGAAGGATCAGGTCTTCCTGCGCATGGCCCTGGAGATCAGCCGCCTGGGCACCTGCTGCCGTCTCAAGGTGGGCTGCATCCTGCTGCGCCCCGATGGGGGCTTGGCCTCCGGCGGCTTCAACGGAGCGCTTCCCGGCATGCCCCACTGCACCCCCGAGACCTGCGGCCCAGGTCAGCGCTGCCTGCACACCAGCCACGCCGAGGAGAACGCCCTCAGCTTCTGTGATGGCGTCGTGAGCGTGGCGTACGTCACCGACGAGCCCTGCCTGGTCTGTACCCGCGCCCTGGTGCGCCGGGGTGTCCGACGCGTCGTCTTCGCCCGCCCCTACACGAGCATCGGTGACCAGGAGCGCAACGAGCGGCAGGCCATCATGGAGCACTTCGGCGTGAAGTGGGAGCAGCTGGATCTGGAAAGCTGAACCGCTGAGGCGCAGGGAAAAAGAAAGAGCGCGGGGATAGAATGAACCCTCTGCGCTCTCTGGTCCTCTCTGCGGTGAGCCTTTTCGGTGATGCCATGTCCCACGAGTTCGTTCTTCCCTTGTTCCTGGGTTCCTGTGAGCCCGAGGACGCCGACATCGCCCTCTTCGGGGTGTGCTGGGACGGCACCAGCTCCTTCAAGGCGGGCAGCCGCTTCGCGGGCTTCGCCGTGCGGGAGGCCTCCTTCGGCATGGAGGAGTTCAGCTTCTATCAGCAGCGCAGTCTGCTGGATGTGCGTTTCTGCGACTACGGAGACCTCTTCCTGCCGCCGGGCCAGAAGGAGCGCGTCATGACGGACATCGGCTCCGCCGTGAAGGAGATCCGCGCGAAGAAGCAGTTCCCCATCGCCTTCGGCGGCGAGCACCTCGTGGCCCTTCCCCTGATCCTCGCGGCCTATGAGGAGCATCCGAACCTGGCCCTCATCCATTTCGACGCCCATGCGGACCTGCGGCCCGACATGTGGGGGGACACCCTCAGCCATGCCACGATCATCGGCCGCGCCGCCGACCGCATCGGCTACGAGCACCTCTATCAGTTCGGCATCCGCAGCGGCTCCGTGGAGGAGTGGACCCTCGCGCAGGAACACAGGACCCTGCATCCCTTCACGGTGGAGGCCCTACGCGAGGTGCTGGAGAAGCTGGGGGACCGGCCCATCTACCTCACCCTCGACATGGACGTGCTGGATCCAAGCCTCTATCCGGGCACGGGCACGCCGGAACCCGGCGGCATTTCCTGGGATCTCCTCATCGCCGGCCTGAAGCTCTTCCGGGGCCGGAACCTTGTCGGCATGGACTGCCTCGAGCTGGCGCCCCACTACGACCCCAGCGGCGTCTCCGCCATCACCATGGCCAAGACCCTGCGCGAGATGATCCTGCTGGCGTCACAGCGAAAGAGATAAGTGAAGCCGCGAAGGGCCACGAAGGAAAGAAGGAAGCGGGGAAACCGTTGGCTCTTTTCTTCGTGTCTGTGCCCGCAGGGCGCCTTCGTGGCTGTACCGATCTTTTCTTCGCGGCTACTCGACGATGATGTCCCGCAGGTCCTTGCCGGGCTTGAAGCGGATGCTCTTGCCCTTCGGGATCTCGACGCTGGCGCCGGTCTTGATGTTGCGACCCATGCCGCGCTTGCGCGGCCGGGGCTCGAACACGCCGAAGCCGCGGATCTCGATGCGATCCCCGTCCAGCAGGGCCTTCTTCATGCGGTCCGTGAGGAGGTCCACCACCTGCAGGGCCGTGGCCTTGGAGACGGGCAGTGTCTGCATGAGCGCATTGGCGATATCGATCTTGATCATGGAGGCCTCGGCCTGGGTATTGGGGTCCCAAAGTATAGGCAGGGAGTACCGGTGTGTGGAAGGGGCTGATTTATCCAGGATTTACCAGCGCGGATTTTTCATCAGGAGTTCTTCCGCGGCCTCGGCAGGCAGGGGCCGCGCGAGGAAATACCCCTGGCCGTGGTCGCAGTCCAGGGTCCTCAGGTGCTCCAGCTGCTCGCGGGTCTCGATGCCCTCCGCCGTCACGCGCATGCCCAGGGACTTGGCCAGGGAGATGACCGCCTGCACGATGGCGGTGCTCTCGGAGTCCTTGCCCAGGCCATCCACGAAGGATTTGTCCACCTTCAGCGTGTCCACGGGGAAGCGCTTCAGGTAGCTGAGGGAGGAATAGCCCGTGCCGAAGTCGTCGATCACCAGGTGGATCTGGCGGCTCTGGAAGGCCTTCATGGCCTCCAGCGAGGCCTGGGGGTCCCGCATCATTACGCTCTCCGTGATCTCCAGCTTCAGGCAGCGGGGATCGAAGCGGTTCTCGTCCAGGGCTGACATCACGGTGGCGATGAGGTCCCGCTGCTGGAACTGCCGGCCCGAGATGTTGACGCTGATGAGCCTCGGCGGATCGGCCGGGAAGCGCTCGGACCAGAGGCTGGCCTGCCGTACGGCCTCCTCGAGCACCCACTTGCCCAGGGGCACGATGAGGCCCGTCTCCTCGGCCAGGGAGATGAAGTCCAGGGGAGAGACCATGCCGCGCTCGGGGTGTTTCCAGCGCACCAGGGCTTCCCAGCCTTCGATGGTGCCGTGTTGGAGGGAGACGAGGGGCTGGTAGTAGAGCAGGAACTCGTTGCGCTCCAGGGCTCGGCGCAGATCGCTCTCCAGCTGGAAGCGGGCGAGGGCCTGGGCGTTCATGCTGGGATCGAAGATCTCGATGGAACCTTCCCGCTTGGCCTTGGCGCGGTACATGGCGACTTCCGCATCCCGCACCAGTTCCGAAGGTACCGTGGCGGAGGTGGCGCTGAGCGCGAGGCCCATGCTGCAGGTGGTGTAGGCCTCCTGCCCCTGCAGCAGGAAGGCCGGCTGGAAGGCGCGCTGGATGCGCTCGGCCACCCGCATGGCGTCCGAGGCGCCGGGCAGGTCCTCGAAGAGCACCACGAACTCGTCTCCACCCAGGCGGGCCACGGTGTCCTCGGGACGGAGGGAGCCACGGATCCGCTTGGCCACCTGCACCAGGAGCTGATCTCCGGCTTCGTGGCTGAGGCTGTCGTTGATGACCTTGAACCGGTCCAGGTCCAGGAAGAGGACCCCGGTGCTGAGCTTGCGACGGTCGCAGCGGAGGATGGCCTGGGTCAGGCGCTCCATGAAGAGAGCCCGGTTGGGCAGGGAGGTGAGGCGGTCCCGGAAGGTCTGGATGGCCAGCTCCGCCTCCGTGGTCTTCCGCTGGGTCACATCCTCGAAGGTGCAGACCAGGTCGCGAAGGCTGCCGTCCCCATGGAACCGTGGGTCCACTGAGAGGGAGATCCAGGCCCAGTCTCCACCCTCGGAGCGCTCCATCCCGAGCGTGCCCATGGCGCGCTCCCGGGTGGCCAGGGCCACGTTCACGGGCAGCTGCTCCCGTTCCAGCGGGGTCCCATCGAGCTGCAGCAGGGGGATGCCGGGGTCCTTCCAGTCGATGGCGGCAAACTGGTCCTGGGACAGACCCAGCAGCTCCAGGCCCTTCCGGTTGCAGCGCTGGGCGCGCCCGGTGGGCTCGAGGATGGCGGTGCCCACGGGCAGGAAGTCCAGGAGCTCCTCCAGGGTCCCTGGTCCCTCGGGGGCCAGGCGCCTGGGCATGCGGCTTCCCAGGAGGGTCCCCACGAGGAGGGCAAGGGCGCCCACCCCGAAGGCGATCCAGCCGAGGGGCGGCAGCAGGGCGCAGAGAATGCCCCACAGGCCGATCCCCAGCGCGAGCGCATAGGGGACGCGACCGACCGTCGCGGTGGCGGATTGATCAGGCATCGCTGGCGCCTTGAATGGAGAGGTCCTCCGTAATTGCCCAACCTTTATCCCTTACGGGGGGAGTGGCGTCCAGGGTAATTTGGGATCTCTGCATGGGGAGCCACTCGTTGGAAATCCTGGACACCTTCCTCGCCGAGGCCGCCGCCGTCCTCAAGCGTCCTCAGGCCCGCGCCCGGGCCGAGGCCATCCTCACCCGCTGGGCCACGGCCTGGCAGGGGGCCACCCGCGTGCTCGAGCACACGCGGTCGAACCACGGCTCGTGCCTGCGCTTCAACCAGCGCATCGGCACCGTCTGGTCCCACGCCTTCGCCTTCCACGTGGTCCCGAAGGAGGGGTTGTGCCTCCGGGGACCCGACACGGACCGCGCCCGCAAGTCCCACAAGCTTCGCAGCAACAAGCTGGATGCCTCGGGCCTGGACGCGCTGTTTGAAGCCTGGTCCGCCCACCCCGAGGCCAGGCCCGCGGGGAATGCCGTGGAACTCTGGCTGGACGAGACCCCCGACGAGGTCTGGGAGGCCTGCTTGCAGGAAGCCCTGGAGAAGCTGAAGGTTTAGCTGTCAGTCGTCCACGAACTTGGGTCTCGCCACGCGCTCGGCTTCCCGCAGGCGCTTGAGGGCCATCTCGCGGTCGCGGCTGGCGATGGAGGTGGCGATGGCCTGGGCGAGCACCGTGAAGGCCGCGAGGCTGTGGGAGTGCAGCAGGTTGGCGCCGTGCACGGTGAGGGTGAAGTCGGCGTAGCGGGCGAGCGGCGACTTCAGGCGGTCCGTGAAGGCGATGATCTTCAGGTTGCGGCGCCGGGCGAAGGCCGTGGCTTCCACGGTCTCCCGGGAATAGGGCGAGAAGCTGATGGCCACCAGAAGGTCTTCGGGTCCCAGGTTCGCCACCTGGGTCGGGAAGTCCGCCTCGATGCCCTGGATGGCGGGGCGCCCGGCCTGGGTGAGCAGGTAGGCGATGTGCGCGGACATGAGGGCCGAGACGCCGTCCCCGATCACCACGCGGTACCGGGCCTGCTCCAGCATCTCCACCACGCTCTGGAGGAACTGCTCGTTGACGCCGCCGATGGTCTGCTCGATGTTCCGCAGGTCGCGCCGGGCCACCTCCACCAGGGTGGCCGCCGCTTCGGAAGGCGCCGTCAGGAGCTGCTCGCCGGTCCGGGATTGCTTCTTCACCAGGGCGACCAGGGCCTGCCGCATCTCCAGGAAGCCGGAGTAGCCGAGCTTCTGGGCGAACCGCACGACCGTGGCGACGCTGGACTGGGACCGGCTGGCCAGCTCCTCCACGCCCCAGAAGGCCGCCTCGTTGAGGCGTCCCAGCAGGCAGTCCGCGATGCGCCGCTGGCTGGTGGAGAGCCCCACGACGTTGTGGATGCGGGCAACAAGGGAGAGTTTGGAGCTCATCATGCCCCCAGGTTAACCGAGGAGTCCGGTCTGATGAAGAATTGTTTACATTCTGTTTTACATTTTTTTTCCACCTCTTCACGCCGGGAAGTCGTGGAGATGAGACCTCTTACTGACCTTTGACATGGAATTCCGACGAAAAATCCCTCCTTTCCGGGTCGCCTCCCCGCTGAAAGGAGGCAAGCGGAATCCGGGGCAGATGCGGCAGAATGGAGGATTGCGAGTAGGACTCCCATGGCCTTTCTTTCCCGATTCTTCTCCCGCTCCCAGAGCGCGCCGCTGCCCACCCTGGAGGACCTGCTCCAGACGCGGGATGTTCCCGGCGACCTGCCGGGGCTCGAGGCGCTGATCCCGGACTTCGAGCACCATGATGCGGAAGGGCGTGAGCGCTGGGCGGATGCCCTGGCGGAACTTCACGCCGCGGGGCAGCCGCTGCCGCCCCTCTGGGTGGATGCCCAGTACGACCTGCTGCCGCAGGTGGTGCCCACCTGGAAAGGCGAGCGGGACGGCTACTACTACAAGCCCTTCGTGGAAGGCCTCAGCCTGCGGATCCTGACCGGCGGCCAGGTGATGCCCGCGCCCTGGCTGGAACTCTGGGGCGTGGGGGAGGGCGATGTCCGGGAGCGCGCCCTGGAGCAGCTCCGGGAGAAGTCCAAGAACCATCCCTTCCAGCGGCTGGCCTCGGGCATCTACCAGAGCGACTTCCAGGACGGACTGGATGCGTCGCGCATCCTGCTGCCCGAGCTCTGGAAGGACCTCTTCCCGGGCCAGAACACGTTCCTCTCGGTGCCCACCGGCGCCAAGCTCCTCGTGTCCCCACAGGTCCTCCTGCCCAAGCTCGTGGAGGCCATCGACGGGGCGCTGGCCGATCCGGCGGAGCGGCTCTTCGCCACGATCTTCCAGTCCGTGGGGGGCAACATCATGCCTGCCAACCTCCAGGATCCCCACCCCATCGCGCAACCCCAGCGGGAGCTGCGGCAGTCGGACGTGCTGCACGCCTACCGGGCCCAGGAGGCGCATCTGGATCCGGCCCAGGGGGCCGTCGGCCCCGTGGGCATGATGCGCACCCAGCAGGGTCGGGCCATCAGCTACACCCTCTGGAATGAAGGCCAGACCATGCTCCTGCCCGAGACGGACCTCATCGTGTTCGTGACCACCAAGGGGAAGCCCCTCGGCCTGTTCGTCACCAAGACGCTGCCGCGCATTCCCGAGCTGAAGGGGACGCCCGTGGACATCTGGGGCCCCCGGCGCGTGCGCTACGAGGGATTCCCCACGGAAGAGCAGCTGGGACGCCTGGAGTGCCTGGCCAATGCCGAGCAGACGCTGGAGATCCTGAAGACCCAGGAGGGAGCGCGGCGTCCCGCACCGGCACCTTCGCCCGTGAAGGGTCAGACCTCGGGAGGCGCCAGCCCGGTTCCCCCCCACCTGCGGGGCATCAGCCTGGGCGTGCAATCCAAGGACGAATAGAACATCCTGGTTTCGCCCGGAGACCTTCCCCACGCCATGGATCCTGTCCTCTTCACCTTCCATGCCCCGCACCACGAGCTGGACCTGGTCTCGCGCTACGTGCTGCGGGACCGGCTGGCGGACCACCTGCTGCTCTGGCGGCGCATCACCGGGGCCTGCGAGCTCATGTATGTCGCCACCTGCCAGCGGGCCATGTGGATCCTGTGGGGCGGGGATGGCGAGGCCCTGGGGTTGGCCCCGGAGGTGACCCGCTTCGAAGGGGAGGCGGCCTGGCGGCATCTTCTGGAGATCGCCACCGGGCTCGTGAGCGCCAACCTGGGGGACCGGGAGATCGTGGATCAGCTGAAGGGCGCCCTGGAAAACGCCAAGGAGGCCGGTGCGGCCGGCGTGGAAGCCCAGGCGGCCCTGGAGGACGTGCTGCGGGAGGCCCAGCGCCTGCGCGTGCGCTCCGGGCTGGCGGACGGCAGCGCCAGCGTGGCCACGGCCGCCTTGAAGC
>CAYZND010000097.1:0-10568 GCA_964479495.1 uncultured Mesoterricola sp. | reverse complement strand
GCCTGAAGCGGGAGGTGGGGCTGGGGGATGTCTTCGCGGTCTACGACCGGGACGGGGCTGCGGGCACTTGGAAGGAAGGGGACCTGGCGGTCCTCCAGGACCGCGTCTTCCAGGACGACTTCAAGCGGCTCTACAACGTCTACGAGAAGACGTCGTTCCAGAAGTTCTCGCTCATCGATGGCAAGCTCTACATGGTCTTCTCCACGGGCCCCGGCGTGAACGACACGGCCGCCTTCAAGTGGGACTTCAACGAGGGCCGCCTGCAGTACCTGGACGGCCGGGCCGAGTCCGAGTTCCGCAAGGTGGGCTTCCCGGCGCCCTTCGACTTCATGTGGAAGACGCCGGACCGCGAGTCCTTCCGCTACGGCGACTACCCCCACGTCTCCATCGAGGACCGGGTCTTCATCGACTGCATCGGCGGCGACCTGACCATCAAGGTGGAGGACAACACCGCCACCGGACAGGGCATCTATTCCGAGCCCGTGGAGGATCGCCACCAGAAGGTGGACGATGCCGAGATCGCCTACGCGGTCACGGACGGCCTCATCCTGCTGAAGATCCGGCCCTACAAGGAACCCTCGGCCCGCTACTTCGTCTTCAACCCGAAGCAGCGCTCGGTCGTGCGGGTGGACACCCTGGGACAGTCCTGCGTGCGCCTCCCCGAGGACCACGGCGTGGTCTTCCCCGATGGCTACTACCTGGCCTCCGGAGAGCTCAAACGCTTCGAGGGCCGCAGCGAGGGCTTCATCATCGAGCGGGTGGTCCATGCCCTCAACGGCGAGGACTCGCTCTACGTCTTCTACGACCGCCTGACAGGCGACTACGCGCTCCTGCCCTACCGTCTCACCACCCAGCGGGTGGAGGAGCGCATCGGCTGCAACGGCTTCTCCCTCTTCCCCAGCGGCCAGCTGGTCCTTTTCCACTCGGAGCCCGAGCCCCAGCGGCACCACACCCTGCAGCTCCGCCAGACGCCCTTCTACCAGGCGGGCTTCGAGCCGTCCGGCAGGAAGGAGGACTTCCTCTACCAGGTGGGCAACAAGGCTGTGGTGCGCTGCCTGGCAGAGTGCCAGGAGCTGCTCACCCTGGTCCGGAAGGACACGCCCTACGCCGAGCTCTACGCGGACCTCGTGAAGCAGTGCGGCGCCATCCTGGATTCGTACCCCTGGCTGCGGGGCGAGGCCGGGCTGGGCGTGGACGAAGCCCTCCGCCAGGTCCAGGAAGCGGCTGACAAGGCCGTGGGCGAGTTCGACAAGGTGCGGCGCCTTCAGCGGGAGGCCGCGGAGCGCATCGCGGAGGCCGGGAAGCGCTGCACCGAGCGCTTCCAGACCATCCGCCGCACCACCTTCCGGTCCCTCGACGACTACGTGCAGAACCTGGCGGACCTGCGCCGCCTGCGGGGCGACCTCATCGCCCTGAAGGACGTGCGCTACGTGGAGCCCGCCCAGATCCAGGTCCTGGAGCAGGAGGTCATCGCCCAGACCCAGGAGCTCTCGGCCGCCTGCGTCACGTTCCTGCTGCAGCCCGAGGCCCTGGAGCCCTACCGCCGGAAGGCCGCCGAGCACGCCGCAGCCGTCGCCAAGGTGACCAAGGCGGCGGAGGGCCGGGAGCTGGAGAAGGCCGTCGCCGCGGCGGGCTCCGAGCTGGAGCTGCTCATCGAGGTGGTGAACGGCCTCCGCATCGAGGACGCCACGGAGACCACCCGGATCATCGATTCCATCACGGGCGTCTATTCGACCCTCAACCAGGTGAAGGCCGCGCTGAGGAAGCACCTGGAGCAGCTCGTGGCCACCGAAGGCGCGGCGCAGTTCGCCGCCCAGATGAAGCTCCTGGGCCAGGCGGCCTCCAGCTACCTGGACCTTGCCGATGCACCCGCCAAGTGCGACGAGTTCCTGAACCGCGTCACCGTGCAGCTGGAGGAGATGGAAGGGGCCTTCGCGGGCTTCGGCGACTACGCGGTGCAACTGGCGGACCGGCGCGCGGAGCTCTACGAGGCCTTCGAGCAGCGGAAGGTGGCCCTCGTGGAGGAGCGCAACCGCCGGGCCCAGGCCCTCATGGACGCCGCCGAGCGCATCCTCAAGGTCATCAAGAATCGCCTCACCGGCTTCGGGACCGTGGAGGACATCCACGCCTACATGGCCTCGGACCCCATGATCGCCAAGGTGCGGGAGACCATCGAGCAGCTCCTGAAGCTGGAGGATCCCGTCAAGGCGGACGACCTGCAGGGCCGCCTCAAGGCGGCTCACCAGGAGGCCGTGCGCCAGCTCAAGGACCGCCAGGACCTCTTCGCCGGCGGCAAGGACGTCATCCAGCTCGGCAAGCACGCCTTCAACGTCAACACCCAGCCCCTGGACCTCACGGTGGTCAAGCGCGACGGGGCGCAGTACCTGCACCTGGCCAGTACGAAATACTTCGACGCTATCACGGACGAGGCCTTCAACGCCACCCGCGACGCCTGGGAGCAGGAGCTGGTCTCCGAGGACCGGACGGTCTACCGCGGAGAGTACCTGGCCTGGCGGATGCTGCAGGCGGATCCCGCCGAGCCTGCCGGGCAGACGGAGGACCAGCGCCTGGCCGAGGTGCAGGCCTTCATGGAGGGCCGGTACCAGGAGGGCTACACGAAGGGCGTGCACGATCACGACGCCGCGCGTATCCTCCAGGTCCTGCGCCGGACCCACCGGGAGCTGCAGCTGGCGCGGTACCACCCCGTCGCGCGGGCCTGCGCCATGGCCTACTGGCACCGCTTCTGCCCTGCGGAGGTCAAGGCGCTATGGCACGCCCGGCTGGCGGGCTTCGCCGAGCGGAACCGCCTCTTTCCCGGCGACGAGGTCCAGCAGGGCTACGTGGCGGCCCTCCAGGAGCTGCTGAAGGCCTTCACCGCCGAGAGTGGCCTGTTCCCGGCCGAGCATGGGAACCAGGCGGGCGATTACCTCTTCCGCGAGCGGGTGAGCGGCGAGGACTTCGTCTGCAGCCGCGAGGGGGACCAACTCGCCGCGTCCTTCCGCCAGCACCTCGTGGCCAAGGGCCGCGAAGGCACCTTCCGGGACGCGCGGCGGAGCCTCGCGGAGCATCCCGCCAGCGAGCTGGAGCTGGTGCGGGACTGGGTGCGCGGCTTCCTGCTGGGCCAGCCCGACGGCCTGCCGCACCTGGACGAAGTGGCGGTGCGCCTCTTCTGCGGCGACGATGCCCCCCGGCGCGTGGTGGCCGTGGACTCGCGACACCGCCTCACCGGCATGAAGGGCAGCCACCCCCGGATCGAGGGCGATGCCTACGCCTTCGACTACCTGGACTTCACTCAGCGCCTGCGCGCCTTTGAGGGGGCCGCGGTCCCCCGCTTCGAGCACTTCCAGAAGCTCAAGCAGCAGCTCCTGGAGCGGGAGCGCGCGGTGCTGCGGCTGGACGAGCTGAAGCCCAAGGTGCTCTCCTCTTTCGTGCGGAACCAGCTCATCGACAAGGTCTACCTGCCCCTCATCGGCGACAACCTGGCCAAGCAGATCGGCGCCGCGGGCGACAAGAAGCGCACGGACCTCATGGGCCTGCTGCTGGTGGTCTCACCGCCGGGCTATGGCAAGACCACGCTGCTGGAGTACATCGCCCACCGCCTGGGCATCGTCTTCGTGAAGATCAACGGCCCCGCCCTGGGCCACGGCGTCACCTCCCTGGACCCCGAGGAGGCCCCCAACGCCGCGGCGCGGGAGGAGATCCAGAAGCTCAACCTCGCCCTGGAGATGGGCGACAACACGATGATCTGCGTGGACGACATCCAGCACACCAACCCGGAGTTCCTGCAGAAGTTCATCTCGCTGTGCGACGCCCAGCGGAAGATCGAGGGCGTGTGGCGCGGCAGGCCGCGCACCTACGACCTGCGGGGACGGAAGGTCGTGGTGGTGATGGCGGGCAACCCCTACACGGAGAGCGGACAGAAGTTCCGCATCCCCGACATGCTGGCCAACCGTGCAGACACCTACAACCTGGGCGACATCATCGGCGGCAACGCCGAGTGGTTCAAGGCCAGCTACATCGAGAACGCGGTCACCTCCAACGCGGTCCTCGCCCCCCTGGCCAACCGCAGCCAGAAGGACGTGCATGCCTTCATCCGCATGGCCGAGACGGGCCTCCAGGAGACCTTCGAGGGCAGCTACTCCACCCAGGAGGCTGCGGAGATCCTCGCTGTGGTGAAGCGGCTGGTGGCCATCCGCGAAGTGATCCTGCGGGTGAACCAGGAGTACATCGCCTCCGCCGCCCAGGCCGACGAGTTCCGCGTGGAGCCGGCCTTCAAGCTCCAGGGCTCGTACCGCAACATGAACCGCCTGGCGGAGAAGGTGGTCCCCATCATGAACGACGAGGAGGTGCGCGCCCTCGTCCTGGACCACTACCGCAGCGAGTCCCAGACCCTCACCACCGGCGCCGAGGCCAACTTCCTGAAGTTCAAGGCGCTCATCGGCGCCCAATCCGCCGAGGAGAAGGCGCGCTGGGAGGAGATCACGAAGACCTTCAAGCGCAACCAGCTCGTGCGGGGTGGCGACGCCACCGATCCCGTGGGCCGCGTGGTGGCGCAGCTGGCCGCCTTCCAGGCCGGGCTGGAGTCCATCCGCGATGCCCTGACCGGTCGAGTCGCCAAGGCCCCTGCGGCCGTGAGCGTCGATTTCGCCCCCCTGGCCAAGAGCCTCGAGGCCCTCAGACAGGATCTCGGCCGGCTGATGGTCGGTGTCACTACGGGTGCGGGCAGTGAACCCGGATCGGCCAGGGCCTCGCGGGACCTGGAGACCCTCCGGGGCACCCTCACGATCCTCGAGGACATGACCACCCGCCAGCACGACCACCTCCAGGGGGTCCAGGACCTGCTCCACAACCGCTCCAAGCAGGGCGTTGTGGAGGTGGGGCTCACGCAGGAGATGCTCACCAGCCAGCGGGCCTTCCTGGACCAGTTCCGGAAGGTGCTGGCGGAGTGCCAGCCCAAGCGGCGCGCAGCCCAGCCCGCAGAACCCAAAGCGAACAGGAAGACGCCATGAGCAAAGTCGTCAGCCGCATGAAGGATCTGGGCCAGAAGGCCATGGCCCTCAAGGCCGCCCTGGACAAGGCCCCGGCGGCGGTGGAAGGCATCCGCCAGACCATCAGCGCGACCACGGACCAGATCCAGCAGCTCCGGACCGAGGTGCGGGACTCCGTGACGGAACGGAAGGATGACACGGGAGCGGATCTCCGCGAGGCGATCCGTGGACTGAAGGCCTCGGCGGCCTTGATCCGGAAGGCAGGTTTCGAGGTCACCGGCGTGGATGTGGAAACGGGCCTGACCCCGCGCCTGCGCGTGCATCTCAGGCGCGCGGCACGAACGCCCTCGACCACGAGCCAGCCCCTGTTCGATGCGACACCGGGAGACACCCTAGCGAAAGCCCTCCTGGGGGCGCTGGAACAGACGGAAGCCTGGCTCCTGGAGCCACCCTTGGAATCGCTGGAGCAGGATGAACTCCTGGTGACCCTGGGGCCCATCCCCTCCATCCGTGCCTGCTGGAAGGCCAAGGCGCTTGCCTCTGGACCGGAAGAGCGCACGCCGAGTCCTTCCCCCCTGCAGACCACCTTTTTCGCCAAGCGGGCCACCCCGGCCACCAGCCAGGCTCCCCTGCCCGTCCTTGAGCCCCCTGTGGCCGAGCCGGAGCCTTCGAAACCCCAGGCTCAGAAGTGGACCCAGGAGGCCCTGGAGCGCTTCAAGAAGATGCCGAGCGGGACGAAATACGGCCGGTAGGCCCTCACAGCCCCGGACACTTGAGCAGCCGGCTCTCCGCGAGACGCATCCAGTTCTCGCAGGCCAGCACGCCTTCACCGTGCTTGAGGCGCTGGAAATGCTGGACGAGGTGGCGCAGGGTCCGCGGGATGGCCGATGCGAAGTGCGGCCGCTTCTTGTGCACGAGCTGGTGACCGAAGGTGCCCAGGGCCTTGAGGTTCCGCTGGATGGCGCTGAGGTTCAGCTCTTCCCAGAGGAGGGTCTCCGACCAGCCCAGCTCCTCGCGGACGCGGTTGAGCATGAGTTCGCCCGCCTCCGCGGACCAGTCCCAGTAGCCGTCGAAGAGGATCGAGGCGAGGTCGTAGGTGGCCGCACCTTTCCGCGCATCCTGGAAGTCCATGGTCACGAGGCGGTCGCCGTGCACCATCAGGTTGCGCACATGGTAGTCCCGGTGGGCCAGGAACCGCGCCCGGGGCTCCAGGGACGCATGCACGTCCTCCATGAGACGGTCCAGCCAGCGGGGCGGATCCTTCTGCAGGAAGTCCTGGAAGAAGTTGGTGCGGCAGTAGTCCCACTCAAACGCGAACTTGTCATGGTCGAACCTGCGCAGCATGAAGAAGGCCCGGGGAGGCGCCCCCTCCGTGAGCAGGCCCAGCCATGTGGCCAGCTGCTCGGCCACTTCCTGCGCCCAGCGCAGCTCCTCCTCCGGATGCAGGATCATCCGCCGCTCGAGGGTGGTGTCGCCGAGGTCTTCCACCAGCATCGCCCGGCTCTCGTCGCAGTGCTGGATGGTCGTGGCCACGCGCACGACAGGGTCCAGGTAGGCCTGTAGGGCGCGGTAGTCGAAGTAGGCATCGTCCGGCTTCCCGGGCTCCGGGGGCGCATACAGGACCAGCATGGCGGTGCCGAGCTGGGGGTGGTCCACGCGGTAGTACTGGCGGTTCCCGGCATCGCCCTTCATGGGACGGGGGTTGCGACAGTCCCAGCGTTCGAGCACGGCATCAAGGCGCGGATCCATGGCTTCAGTCTAATCGTGTTTCAGCGGCAGGCGCACCTGATGGCCATCCCTGGCGAACCAGAGGGCATCCCGGTCCTCCATGGCCGGGTGGGGTTGGGCGCCGGGTCCTAACACACAGTGCGCCAGGCGGCCGGCGGGCGTGGCTGTGGGATGGACGTAGCAGCCCGGAAGATGGCCCTCTGCCTGGGGTGCCAGGACCTCGGCCGCCGCAATGAGCTGGTCCGGCGTACCGATCTCCCGCCAAGGAAACGGCTCCATCACAATGCCTGCGTGATGGCGGATCCCTGGCAGGATGTGCGCCTTCGTATCGGAGGGGCCTTCCGGCAGGAGTCCCAGCGCGAAGGGGCTCCAGAGGGACGCCCCCATGAAGTGGTAGGGGCCTTCTCCCGTCTGCCCCTGGGGCAGGACGCGGCCCTCCGCGTCCAGCCAGACGGGGTTCCAAGGCCCCCCGGGATGAGGGACCAGCAGCCAGCTCAGGTCCGCCCCCCGCTGGCGGTGCCGGGCGATGAAGGCATCCCAGGGCACGTCCGCAAGGGCGTCCCCGTTCCAGACCGCCAGCGGATCCACCGCCCGGTTCAGGGCATGCCGCAGGCCGCCCGCGCTCCCGAGCAGCTCCGGCTCGAAGCAGACCTCGAGTCCGGGTCCGGCGGCTTCCGCCAGACAGTCCGGCAGGTGGTGGGCATTGCAGGCCAGCTTCAGCAGGCCCTGCTTCCGCATGGACTCGGCCCCCAGCGCCAGCAGGGAATGACCATTCAGCGTCCAGGCCGGCTTGGGCAGGGCCTCGGAGAGCACCCCCATGCGCGTGCCCAAGCCCGCCGCGAGGATGAAGCCGTCCAGCATGTGCGTCACGAGGCGGGGCCCTTGGGGTGCTCGGGCCTGAGCAGAAACTTGCGCGGCGCCATGCCCCGCATCTCCAGCACACGGATGCGCCAGCCCTGGATGCGCAGTTCGTCGCCCGCCAAGAGGATGCGGCCCAGCTGCTCCTGGAAGTAGCCACCCAGACTCACGGATCCGGCCCCCGTTTCCAGGTGCAGCTTCAGGTGGTCCTCGAGCTGCTCCAAGGTCACGTTCCCCTGGGCCAGCCAGGCGCCACCGCGCGTCTTCCTCAGGTTGATGACCTCGCGGTCGAACTCATCCTGGATCTCGCCCACCAGCTCTTCCAGCACGTCCTCCAGAGTCACCAGGCCATCGATGCCCCCGTGCTCGTTCACCACCATGGCCAGGTGCTGCTTCTGTTTCTGGAAGTCCAGCAGGAGATCCTGGATGAGGCGCATCTCAGGCACCAGGAGCGCGGGCCGGGCCAGGGCGCGCAGATCCAGGTTGAGCCCCTGGTCATTGAGGGCCCACAGGAGCTCCTTCAGGTGCACGACGCCCACCACGTGGTCCAGGTCGCCCTCCACCACGGGAATCCGCGTGTGGGGTGAATTGCGCGCCACATCGAGGTTCTCCGCCAGGCTCCGCTTCAGGTCGAAGAAGACCACCTGTCCCCGGGGGATGGCCACCTCCTTGATGGTGCGCTTGGAGAAGGTGAAGAGGTTCTCGATGAGCTCGGTGCGGCTCAGCTCCAGGTTGCCCTTGGCATGGCTCTGGACCAGCATCCGCTTGAACTCGTCCTCCGAGGGCAGGAGATCCTCGGGCTGTTCCTCCGTGGGCGGAAGTCCCATGAGCCGCTCCACGCCCCGGCTGATGAAGGACAGCATCACGGTAAGGGGATGGATCAGCTTCGACCAGAGGAGCAGCGGTCGCGCGGTGAGCAGGGCCCAGCGTCCCGCGTTCCGGATGGCGAAGGAGCGGGGCACCATCTCCGTGAGCACCACGTGAAGCGTGGTCATCAGCAGCAGGGCCAGGGCCGCGGAGAGGGGATGGATGAGCCAGGGCCACGGCAGGTACTGCAGGAGGTACTGCATGGGGCCGGCGAAGAGGTCCTCGCCGATGGCGCCGAAGGCCAGGGCGCAGATGGTGATGGACACCAGGATCGCGGAGAGGTGATAGCCCAGCTTGGCCTGCACCTGGAGCGCCGTCTCCGCCCGGGGGTCCTTCTCCCGCAGCGACTCCAGCTGTGTTGGCCGCACGCGCACCACCGCGAACTCCGCCAGGACGAAGAACGCCGACAGGAGCAGCAGGAAGATGCTGGCGATCAAAGCGCCGCTGTGCATGATGGCGGAATCAGAAAGGGCGGGTCAGGTCGGAGGCCCGCCGGATGCTGTTCTCCAGGTCCGCGATGGCTCCCGTGAGCGCCTCGAGGCGCGCGGAGCGCTCGTTCAGGTTGCCTTCGAGCGCCAGCTTCTCCCGCTCCACGGATTCCGTTCGCTCCTTCATGGCCGCGAGGGATTCGTTCAAGCGGCCGATCTGGGCTTCGCGCTCATCCACACCCTTCATGAGCTCCAGCTGCTGCTGCTCGTGCTGGCTCACGACCTTGCCCATGTCCCGCTCCAGTTCCTCGCAGTGGATCTCAAGCTGGTCTTTCGTATTCCGGAGCTGGGCGATGTCCCTCTCCCGCTCCTCGAGCGCCCGCTCCTTGCCGGACAGCGCGGACTCAAGCCGTTCGGCCGCCGCCCGGGCTTCGGTGATTTCATGCTCGCGCTCAGCCAGGATCTGCATCTTCTCCGAGAGCACGCGGGCCAGTTCCTGGACCCGCTCTTCGTGCTGGGTCAGCTTGGCCTGGAGGCTCTCGCACTCGCGCGTCAGGGTCCCCAGCCGGCTTCCCTGGTCCGCCAGCTCCCGCCGCTGGCCGCGCAAGGTGGCTTCCAGACCCGCGACGTCAACCTTGAGGCTCTCGACCTCCTGGTTCTTCTCGATGAGCTCCTGGGCCTTGGCGTCGCGCTGCGTCTGCATCTCGCCGACGCGGGCTTCCTGGCGCGCGAAGTTCTCGCGGCTTTCAAGGAGCTGCTGCTCCAGCTCGGACTGGGCGTTCAAGCGGCTCTGGAACTCCGCAAGGCTCCCGTCCTGCTCGTGGATCCGTCCTTCCAGCTCCTGGAGCCGTCCCTGCAGCTCACCGACCTGCCGCTCCGAGGCTTCGAGACGGCCTGCCTGGGCCTGCAGCTCCTGGATGCGATCCTCCTGCTCCCGCAGACGGGCCTCCAGCTCCTGGTTGCGTCCCTGCAGCTCACCGACCTGCCGCTCCGAGGCTTCGAGACGGCCTGCCTGGGCCTGCAGCTCCTGGATGCGATCCTCCTGCTCCCGCAGACGGGCCTCCAGCTCCTGGTTGCGTCCCTGGAGCTCTTCCTCCCGGCCCGCGCCGGCGCGAAGACCCTCCGCCTCGGACTGGAGCTGAGCGATCTGTTCCTGCAGCGACTGCACACTGGAAGCCCTGTCATCCATGGCCTGGCGCAGATCGACGGCCTCGCGCTCCTTGTCGGACAGCTGGCGTCCCAGGTCCTCGACGAGGCCCTGCAGGCGGTGGCGATCCGCCTCCGCCTCGTCCACAGCCCTGCGGTTCGATTCCAGGGACTCGGTGGACTGGGCGTTCTGCGATTCCAGCTGCTGGATGCGGCCTTCCGCTTCCGCCAGCTTCTGCTGGAGCAGGTCGTCCTCCTGGCGCCGCTGCTCCAAGTCGTCCAGGTTCCGGGTGACGGAATCATGTCGACCGCGCAGGTCCTGGAGCTCCTCGTCCTTGCGGCCGAGTTCATCGGCCTTTCGGGCGAGTTCGTCAGCCTGGGCCTGCAGCTTCGCTTCGAGGTCTCGGACCCTGGATTCGAGCAGCTCCACCTTCCCCGCATCCGGAGATACGTGCGGAACCTTCTGCAGGACGGCTGGCAGCGGGATGGCGATGCTGGCGGAAGTGGAGGCCGCATGGGCGGGCACCACCGGCTTGGGCGCCGGGGGCATGGG
>CAYZND010000096.1:0-10620 GCA_964479495.1 uncultured Mesoterricola sp. | reverse complement strand
TCTACACCTCTCTATTCGTCGGCAGCGTCAGATGTGTATAAGAGACAGGTCGGACTGGGCCATGCCCGCCCCTTCCCGGCCCTTCACGGAGCCCGCCCGGTCGATGGCACCGCTGTAGAGCAGCAGTTTCTCCGTGAGCGTGGTCTTGCCGGCATCGGGGTGCGACATGATGGCGAAGGTTCGCCGCTTCTGGATCACATCGGATAAGGTCATGGACATGCCACAAAAAAGGAGCGGCCCGGGCCGCTCGGGCTTCATTTTATCCTGGAAACGAGATCGAATGCGCCCGGATAATGGCCCCAGGAGGCTGGATCCACGGTGGCACGCATTCTGGTGATCGAGGATGAGCAGGACCTGCAGCGCATCCTGGACTACAACCTGCGCAAGGCAGGCCACGAAGTGATGCAGGCTCTGCGCGGCGGAGACGGACTGGAAACCGCTTGGAAGACCCGACCCGACCTTGTCCTGCTCGACCTGATGCTCCCGGATATCCAGGGCACCGACATCTGCAAGACCCTCAAGGCGAGCCCCGAGACCCGCGACATTCCCGTGATCATGCTGACGGCCAAGGGCGAGGAGATCGACCGTGTGTTGGGCTTCGAGCTGGGTGTGGAGGACTACGTCGTGAAACCCTTCAGCGTCCGGGAGCTGGTGCTGCGCATCCAGGCCGTGCTCCGGCGAAGGGAGGCTACCAAAGGGGGTGAAGGCGGCATCATCCACTTCGGGTGTCTGCGCATCGATCCGGAGGCCCACCGGGCCTGGGTGAACGGCGAGGAGGTCCGCCTGACGATCACCGAGTTCAAGCTGCTGCTCACCCTCCATGAGCGCCGCAACCGCGTCCAGAGCCGCATCACCCTCCTGGAAGATGTCTGGGGCATGAACACGGAAGCCGAGGTCCGGACCGTGGATACCCACGTAAAGCGGCTGCGGGAGAAGTTGGGAGCGGCCGAGTCCTACATCGAGACCGTCCGGGGGGCCGGCTATCGCTTCGTGGGCAGCCCCGAGGAGCCCAAGCCGTGAGATTCCGGGTCCGGACCAAGCTGTTCGTGATGTCCCTGGGGCTCATCGTGCTCGCCCTGCTGGTCTCGGATCTCTTCCTGGCCCCCCGTCTGGACCGTCTGCTGGCTGAACGTGTCAAGTCCGATCTCCTGGTCAGGGCCCGGCTGATGGAATCGGAGACCGCTGCGATGGTGCGTAGCGAGGTTCCACCCCATGGCACCGGCGCGGAAGCCTGGGAGCGTTTGGCCAAGGCACTGGGCCAGCGTTCGAACGCCCGGGTCACCCTGATCTCGGAGTCGGGACTGGTCCTGGGCGACTCGAGCCTGGATGAGCCCGGGGTCTCCCGCATGGAGAATCACCGGGACCGACCGGAGATCTCCGACGCCCTGACCAAGGGGGAGGGCACTTCCCTTCGCTACAGCAGCACACTTCGGCAGCGGATGATGTACGTCGCCCGGGCCTTCACGGGGAAGGATGACACCATCCAGGGCGCCGTGCGCGTGGCCCTGCCCCTTTCGGATGTGGACGACGTGGTCTGGCAATTCCGCAAGCTGGTCTTCACCGCCTCGATCCTTGCATTGGGTGCCGCAATCATCCTCAGCACGGCGGCTGCCCACTGGGTCTCCAGCTCCCTTCGTGCCATGGCCCAGGCCGCCGCTCACATGGTGCGCGGCGACCTGGAGACCCGCACCCGGATCCAGGGCCACGATGAGCTGGCCGAGCTGGGTCAAGCCCTGGATCTCCTGGCCACGAACCTCCGGGATTCCCTGCGCGACCTGCGCTCGGAGAGGGATCTTCTCCGGGGCATCCTCGCCAGCATGCAGGAAGGTGTGCTGGTCGTGGACCAGGATGACCGCCTGATCCACATGAATCCCGCCGTCCGCTCCATGCTGCTGCTGGGCGAAGATGCCCTTGATCGACCCCTAATCGAAGTGATCCGCAACGCCGACCTCATCGAGATGCTAGAGCGTACCCGGAAGGGGGCGGATCGCTCTGCCGTCGAATTGGAACTGGGCGGTTTCAAACCGCGACGGCTGCTCGCCCACGCCTCGCCTCTGCCCGATCGCACCGGCGACCTGCTGATCGTGCTCGTGGACGTCACGAACCTCCGCAAGCTGGAGTCTATCCGCAAGGACTTCGTGGCCAATGCCAGCCACGAACTGAGGACCCCCGTGGCCTCCATCCGCTCCGCCGCGGAGACCCTGCGCTCCGCGCTGGACGACCCGGATTCCGCCATCGGCTTCGTCGACATCCTCGAGCGCAACGCGGAGCGCCTGCAGCAGCTGGTTGAAGACCTCCTGGACCTCTCGCGCATCGAGTCCCGCGAGTTCTCCTTGCGATATGAGAGCGTGGACCTGGCGGGCTTCTTCGACCATGTCCTGCCGCTCCACCAGGACCGATTCGACCGCAAGGGCCTCTCCCTCCTCCGGGAGATCCCACTGGGGACCGCTGTCCGCGCGGATCGCCGGGCCCTGGAGATGATCTTCTCGAACCTCCTGGACAACGCCGCCAAGTATTGCCCGGAAGGCACCCCTGTGACCATCGAAGTCGACACCACGGGCGACCGCGTGCGCGTGAGCGTCCTGGATCGAGGTCCCGGCATTCCCTCGCAGCACTTGCCCCGGCTCTTCGAGCGCTTCTACCGCGTGGATGCGGGACGCAGTCGGGACCTGGGAGGCACAGGACTGGGCCTGGCCATCGTGAAGCACCTCACTGAAGCCATGGAAGGCACCGTGGGTGTGGAAAGCGAGCAGGGACAAGGGACGCGGTTTTCCATCACCCTGGCCAAAGGCTGAGTCCGGCCACAGGATCCGACGTGTTGCAGAGTTGTCACATCGACGACGCCTGTAGGTCACGGGGGACCTCTAGATTGTTAGCGGTACATCCTCTCCGCAACCGAGGAGGCGGCCATGAGCAGCAGACGATTCTCCCTGATGGACCTCTTTCTCATCCTGGTCGGCACGGGCATCGCGTATGGGCTGATCCCTGCGGTGACCGAGTTCCCCTGACCTGCTCGGACAAGCATTGGACCTGCGCCCTGCGCAGCAGGAGACAGCTGGCGAACACCTGGGGAGTCAGGAAGAAGGCCATGCGGGCTGAAGCCTCAGGGGCATTTCAATCATCCAAGGTCTGGGTATGGCCACAGGGGCACCGTCCGCCCGTACGGTCGTAGAAACCGTCTTCATACTCGGGCTCCCCCACGGACCAGCATCGCTCGCAATATGCCTGGCCGCATGCTCTGCAGCGGAAGGCCGCGAAATCCTGATGGCGTCCATCCAGCTTTTCCCACGCCCCAGCAGCCAGGAATTCGAACAGTGCGTGCATGTCAGACTCGCTCCCGAACAGCGTGGTGGTGCTGAGGAAGCCTTCCCGGCTGAGAGCGCATCGACATGTGGCCACGTCCGGGGGCTGCAGTGTGAACACGGCCGCGGGAGAACCGCAGCGGCGGCAGGGAACGGAAAGGGTGCGCACGTCCATGGCGATAGCGACATCCTACGCCCATCGCCCAAGGTAACGCCGAGGAATGTCCGGTGCCCGGAACCGAACGGAATCTTGCCGACCTGGGCCGACAGCCCTTGGAAGCGCCTCCTAGGACCGTTGATCGGACGTGGCTTCCCGTCTCCACGGCCTGATCGTCCTCGATGAACAGCAGCGTTCACGCACGTAGCGCCTCGCTGTGAATCTACGCCTTTGTCACACACCAGCCATCCCTCCTTCACAGCGGTTCCTGATGCTTGCAACAGGAGGACATCCATGGTTTCGACAGCCCTGACGCCCGTTCCGCCGCCGACCAACGCCGCACGCTTTTCCGTGCGGGCCCTCGAGACCACGGATTTCGAGCATCTCCAGCGGCTGGAGAACGAGATCTGGAGCGAGGATCCCACCGGTCAGCTCTGCGCCTTCTACCTCCGGCTCTGCACGGAGCACTATGCGGACTGGTGCTTCCTGGCCTTCGAAGGGGATCGCCCCGTCGGCTACGTCCTCAACTTTCCGCGGGGCAAGGTGAACTACTGCGCGACCCTCGCGGTGCATCCCGAGTTCCAGAAGAGCAAGGTCAACTACCTGCTGATCCGTGCCATGGTCGTGAAGCTCCTCCAGGAGGACATGGACGAGTGCCGCTTCCTGGTGGAGCCGGACAACCACGAGGCCCGCAGCATCCACGAATCCCTGGGAGCCCGCGTCGTCGGCGAGGTCCATGACTTCTACCGCAAGGGCGACACCCGCCTGTGGTCCGCCATCACCAAGGACGATCTGGAACGGATCCGTGTCCGTTACACGCGCCTGAGGCTCGTCTCGTGACCGAGTTCGCCTCCTGCCTTCCACCTGCCGAGGCCACCGCGCCTCAGAAGGCCACGGAATCCCATCCGCTGTTTCATCTCGTTCCGCTCTCACGGACGCTCGCCATCACGGGAACCACGGCCTGGACCATGGCCACCCACAGCTTCGGCCAGGACGGGTGCGTGGCCCTGCACCGGTGGGCCTGCTCCCTTCTGAAGGGGCTCGACATCCGGGTGGACGTGGAAGGGACGCCTGACCTGGCCTCCGGCCTCTGGGTGGCCAACCACCTGAGCTGGCTGGATCCCCTGGTCCTGCTGAGCCTGCGCCCCATGGTGGCCCTGGCCAAGGGCGAGGTGGCGGCCTATCCCTTCATCGGTCCCAGCTGCCGCAAGCTCAAGCTGGCCTTCGTGGACCGCAGCGACCCGGCCAGTCGTGCTGGAGCCGTGGCCCGTCTCACCCACGAGCTGCGGAGCGGAACGCCTGCCCTGCTCTTCCCCGAGGGAACCACCACCCGCGGACAGCACCTGGCGCCCCTCCAGGAAGGAGGCCTGCGCGCCGCCTACCGGTGCGGAGCCACCTTGCAGGCCTTCCGGCTGTCCAGCGATGACGCGCGCTATCCCTGGATCGGGGACGATGCGCTGGTCCCCCACCTGGGCAAGCTCCTCCGGGCTCCCCGCATCCACGTCCGGCTCCACGCCGGGACTCCGCTCCAGCCCGGGGATTTCGCGTCCGAACCCGCCTGGATCGACGCCATCCGCCACCAACTCACCCCTTTCGCATGAGGCGACCTTGAACCCTGATCATCCCTTGATGACCCTCCGCACCGGTGTCGCGACGTTCCTGGGCCTGCCGCTGAGGCTGGAGCCGGAGTCCGTGCCGGGAGTCGTGCTGGGGGCGCCCTTCGATGGGGGCGTCATCCACCGGGCCGGTGCGCGGATGGGCCCCTGGGCCCTGCGGAGCGCCACCCTCGGCATGGGGAACACCCCCCTGCCCATGCGGATCCAGGGCGTCGAGAACGGGGTTCCCGGCCGCGCGGCCGGGAACCCCGTTCTCGACGCCCTGGATCCGCATGGGCAGGGGGGTGTTCCCCATGCCGAGGGTGGCGCTCCGCAGGGCCCAGGGGCCCATCCGCGCACCGGCCCGGTGGATGACGCCCCCATCGAAGGGCGCCCCCAGCACGACTCCCGGCACGGACTCCGGCTCCAGCCTCAGCGGCAGGCCCAGGAACGTCGCGACACCGGTGCGGAGGGTCATCAAGGGATGATCAGGGTTCAAGGTCGCCTCATGCGAAAGGGGTGAGTTGGTGGCGGATGGCGTCGATCCAGGCGGGTTCGGACGCGAAATCCCCGGGCTGGAGCGGAGTCCCGGCGTGGAGCCGGACGTGGATGCGGGGAGCCCGGAGGAGCTTGCCCAGGTGGGGGACCAGCGCATCGTCCCCGATCCAGGGATAGCGCGCGTCATCGCTGGACAGCCGGAAGGCCTGCAAGGTGGCTCCGCACCGGTAGGCGGCGCGCAGGCCTCCTTCCTGGAGGGGCGCCAGGTGCTGTCCGCGGGTGGTGGTTCCCTCGGGGAAGAGCAGGGCAGGCGTTCCGCTCCGCAGCTCGTGGGTGAGACGGGCCACGGCTCCAGCACGACTGGCCGGGTCGCTGCGGTCCACGAAGGCCAGCTTGAGCTTGCGGCAGCTGGGACCGATGAAGGGATAGGCCGCCACCTCGCCCTTGGCCAGGGCCACCATGGGGCGCAGGCTCAGCAGGACCAGGGGATCCAGCCAGCTCAGGTGGTTGGCCACCCAGAGGCCGGAGGCCAGGTCAGGCGTCCCTTCCACGTCCACCCGGATGTCGAGCCCCTTCAGAAGGGAGCAGGCCCACCGGTGCAGGGCCACGCACCCGTCCTGGCCGAAGCTGTGGGTGGCCATGGTCCAGGCCGTGGTTCCCGTGATGGCGAGCGTCCGTGAGAGCGGAACGAGATGAAACAGCGGATGGGATTCCGTGGCCTTCTGAGGCGCGGTGGCCTCGGCAGGTGGAAGGCAGGAGGCGAACTCGGTCACGAGACGAGCCTCAGGCGCGTGTAACGGACACGGATCCGTTCCAGATCGTCCTTGGTGATGGCGGACCACAGGCGGGTGTCGCCCTTGCGGTAGAAGTCATGGACCTCGCCGACGACGCGGGCTCCCAGGGATTCGTGGATGCTGCGGGCCTC
Source organism: uncultured Mesoterricola sp. (assembly GCA_964479495.1). GTDB lineage: Bacteria > Acidobacteriota > Holophagae > Holophagales > Holophagaceae > UBA1801. The sequence goes on along the minus strand of CAYZND010000096.1, from coordinate 4,143 downwards.
GTGGTTGTCCGGCTCCACCAGGAAGCGGCACTCGTCCATGTCCTCCTGGAGGAGCTTCACGACCATGGCACGGATCAGCAGGTAGTTGACCTTGCTCTTCTGGAACTCGGGATGCACCGCGAGGGTCGCGCAGTAGTTCACCTTGCCCCGCGGAAAGTTGAGGACGTAGCCGACGGGGCGATCCCCTTCGAAGGCCAGGAAGCACCAGTCCGCATAGTGCTCCGTGCAGAGCCGGAGGTAGAAGGCGCAGAGCTGACCGGTGGGATCCTCGCTCCAGATCTCGTTCTCCAGCCGCTGGAGATGCTCGAAATCCGTGGTCTCGAGGGCCCGCACGGAAAAGCGTGCGGCGTTGGTCGGCGGCGGAACGGGCGTCAGGGCTGTCGAAACCATGGATGTCCTCCTGTTGCAAGCATCAGGAACCGCTGTGAAGGAGGGATGGCTGGTGTGTGACAAAGGCGTAGATTCACAGCGAGGCGCTACGTGCGTGAACGCTGCTGTTCATCGAGGACGATCAGGCCGTGGAGACGGGAAGCCACGTCCGATCAACGGTCCTAGGAGGCGCTTCCAAGGGCTGTCGGCCCAGGTCGGCAAGATTCCGTTCGGTTCCGGGCACCGGACATTCCTCGGCGTTACCTTGGGCGATGGGCGTAGGATGTCGCTATCGCCATGGACGTGCGCACCCTTTCCGTTCCCTGCCGCCGCTGCGGTTCTCCCGCGGCCGTGTTCACACTGCAGCCCCCGGACGTGGCCACATGTCGATGCGCTCTCAGCCGGGAAGGCTTCCTCAGCACCACCACGCTGTTCGGGAGCGAGTCTGACATGCACGCACTGTTCGAATTCCTGGCTGCTGGGGCGTGGGAAAAGCTGGATGGACGCCATCAGGATTTCGCGGCCTTCCGCTGCAGAGCATGCGGCCAGGCATATTGCGAGCGATGCTGGTCCGTGGGGGAGCCCGAGTATGAAGACGGTTTCTACGACCGTACGGGCGGACGGTGCCCCTGTGGCCATACCCAGACCTTGGATGATTGAAATGCCCCTGAGGCTTCAGCCCGCATGGCCTTCTTCCTGACTCCCCAGGTGTTCGCCAGCTGTCTCCTGCTGCGCAGGGCGCAGGTCCAATGCTTGTCCGAGCAGGTCAGGGGAACTCGGTCACCGCAGGGATCAGCCCATACGCGATGCCCGTGCCGACCAGGATGAGAAAGAGGTCCATCAGGGAGAATCGTCTGCTGCTCATGGCCGCCTCCTCGGTTGCGGAGAGGATGTACCGCTAACAATCTAGAGGTCCCCCGTGACCTACAGGCGTCGTCGATGTGACAACTCTGCAACACGTCGGATCCTGTGGCCGGACTCAGCCTTTGGCCAGGGTGATGGAAAACCGCGTCCCTTGTCCCTGCTCGCTTTCCACACCCACGGTGCCTTCCATGGCTTCAGTGAGGTGCTTCACGATGGCCAGGCCCAGTCCTGTGCCTCCCAGGTCCCGACTGCGTCCCGCATCCACGCGGTAGAAGCGCTCGAAGAGCCGGGGCAAGTGCTGCGAGGGAATGCCGGGACCTCGATCCAGGACGCTCACGCGCACGCGGTCGCCCGTGGTGTCGACTTCGATGGTCACAGGGGTGCCTTCCGGGCAATACTTGGCGGCGTTGTCCAGGAGGTTCGAGAAGATCATCTCCAGGGCCCGGCGATCCGCGCGGACAGCGGTCCCCAGTGGGATCTCCCGGAGGAGGGAGAGGCCCTTGCGGTCGAATCGGTCCTGGTGGAGCGGCAGGACATGGTCGAAGAAGCCCGCCAGGTCCACGCTCTCATATCGCAAGGAGAACTCGCGGGACTCGATGCGCGAGAGGTCCAGGAGGTCTTCAACCAGCTGCTGCAGGCGCTCCGCGTTGCGCTCGAGGATGTCGACGAAGCCGATGGCGGAATCCGGGTCGTCCAGCGCGGAGCGCAGGGTCTCCGCGGCGGAGCGGATGGAGGCCACGGGGGTCCTCAGTTCGTGGCTGGCATTGGCCACGAAGTCCTTGCGGATAGACTCCAGCTTGCGGAGGTTCGTGACGTCCACGAGCACGATCAGCAGGTCGCCGGTGCGATCGGGCAGAGGCGAGGCGTGGGCGAGCAGCCGTCGCGGTTTGAAACCGCCCAGTTCCAATTCGACGGCAGAGCGATCCGCCCCCTTCCGGGTACGCTCTAGCATCTCGATGAGGTCGGCGTTGCGGATCACTTCGATTAGGGGTCGATCAAGGGCATCTTCGCCCAGCAGCAGCATGGAGCGGACGGCGGGATTCATGTGGATCAGGCGGTCATCCTGGTCCACGACCAGCACACCTTCCTGCATGCTGGCGAGGATGCCCCGGAGAAGATCCCTCTCCGAGCGCAGGTCGCGCAGGGAATCCCGGAGGTTCGTGGCCAGGAGATCCAGGGCTTGACCCAGCTCGGCCAGCTCATCGTGGCCCTGGATCCGGGTGCGGGTCTCCAGGTCGCCGCGCACCATGTGAGCGGCGGCCTGGGCCATGGCACGAAGGGAGCTGGAGACCCAGTGGGCAGCCGCCGTGCTGAGGATGATTGCGGCACCCAATGCAAGGATCGAGGCGGTGAAGACCAGCTTGCGGAATTGCCAGACCACGTCGTCCACATCCGAAAGGGGCAGGGCCACGCGCACGGCGCCCTGGATGGTGTCATCCTTCCCCGTGAAGGCCCGGGCGACGTACATCATCCGCTGCCGAAGTGTGCTGCTGTAGCGAAGGGAAGTGCCCTCCCCCTTGGTCAGGGCGTCGGAGATCTCCGGTCGGTCCCGGTGATTCTCCATGCGGGAGACCCCGGGCTCATCCAGGCTCGAGTCGCCCAGGACCAGTCCCGACTCCGAGATCAGGGTGACCCGGGCGTTCGAACGCTGGCCCAGTGCCTTGGCCAAACGCTCCCAGGCTTCCGCGCCGGTGCCATGGGGTGGAACCTCGCTACGCACCATCGCAGCGGTCTCCGATTCCATCAGCCGGGCCCTGACCAGGAGATCGGACTTGACACGTTCAGCCAGCAGACGGTCCAGACGGGGGGCCAGGAAGAGATCCGAGACCAGCAGGGCGAGCACGATGAGCCCCAGGGACATCACGAACAGCTTGGTCCGGACCCGGAATCTCACGGCTTGGGCTCCTCGGGGCTGCCCACGAAGCGATAGCCGGCCCCCCGGACGGTCTCGATGTAGGACTCGGCCGCTCCCAACTTCTCCCGCAGCCGCTTTACGTGGGTATCCACGGTCCGGACCTCGGCTTCCGTGTTCATGCCCCAGACATCTTCCAGGAGGGTGATGCGGCTCTGGACGCGGTTGCGGCGCTCATGGAGGGTGAGCAGCAGCTTGAACTCGGTGATCGTCAGGCGGACCTCCTCGCCGTTCACCCAGGCCCGGTGGGCCTCCGGATCGATGCGCAGACACCCGAAGTGGATGATGCCGCCTTCACCCCCTTTGGTAGCCTCCCTTCGCCGGAGCACGGCCTGGATGCGCAGCACCAGCTCCCGGACGCTGAAGGGTTTCACGACGTAGTCCTCCACACCCAGCTCGAAGCCCAACACACGGTCGATCTCCTCGCCCTTGGCCGTCAGCATGATCACGGGAATGTCGCGGGTCTCGGGGCTCGCCTTGAGGGTCTTGCAGATGTCGGTGCCCTGGATATCCGGGAGCATCAGGTCGAGCAGGACAAGGTCGGGTCGGGTCTTCCAAGCGGTTTCCAGTCCGTCTCCGCCGCGCAGAGCCTGCATCACTTCGTGGCCTGCCTTGCGCAGGTTGTAGTCCAGGATGCGCTGCAGGTCCTGCTCATCCTCGATCACCAGAATGCGTGCCACCGTGGATCCAGCCTCCTGGGGCCATTATCCGGGCGCATTCGATCTCGTTTCCAGGATAAAATGAAGCCCGAGCGGCCCGGGCCGCTCCTTTTTTGTGGCATGTCCATGACCTTATCCGATGTGATCCAGAAGCGGCGAACCTTCGCCATCATGTCGCACCCCGATGCCGGCAAGACCACGCTCACGGAGAAACTGCTGCTCTACAGCGGTGCCATCGACCGGGCGGGCTCCGTGAAGGGCCGGGAAGGGGCGGGCATGGCCCAGTCCGACCTGTCTCTTATACACATCTGACGCTGCCGACGAATAGAGAGGTGTAGA
>CAYZND010000095.1:0-10747 GCA_964479495.1 uncultured Mesoterricola sp. | reverse complement strand
CATTGGGCCCCCGCCTGCCGCAATGTCTCGGCGGAACAGACCGTGGTGAGCCCTGCCGCTGGCATGCCTGCGGCCTTGGCGCCGAGGATGCCGTTCACGGCATCCTCGAAGACCAGGCAGGCCGAGGAATCCATCCCAAGCCTCTGGGCGGCCGCCAGGAAGATGTCGGGCGCAGGCTTGCCCCGGGGGGCATCGTCCTGGCCCACGACCACGTCGAACCGGTCCCGCAACTCGAGGCCATCCAGCACGAAGGAGAGGTTCTCGCGGGGCGCGGCACTGGCCACGGCCAGCCGGACGCCGGCCTGGCGCAGCCGCGCGAGAAGGGCTTCCGCGCCTCGGAGGGGAACCATGTGCGGGGCATAGAGCTCGCGATAGAGCTGCTCCTTCTCCGCCTCCCAAGCCTTCGTCTCGCTCTCGGCGATGGGCCGGCCCGCCAGGATCCTGAAAATCTCGGCGCCCTTCATGCCTGAGAACTCGCGGTTGACCCGATCCGGCTCCAGCTCCTGACCGAAGTTCTTCCGGGCCATCTCCAGCAGGGCCTTGGTGTGGAAGCCCATGTTGTCGACGAGGGTGCCGTCCATGTCGAAGAGGACGGCCTGGAAACGCTCAGTGCTGGTCATGGTCTTCCTTGGGTTCGTGCAACAGGGCTTCCAGCTCGCAGATCAGCTCCTCCGCGGTGTCGATATGGTTGAGGCGCTGCCGGAAGTGGGCGCCGTTGCGGATGCCCTTGGTGAACCAGCCGCCGATCTTCTTGATCTTGTGGACGGCCTCCCGCTCCTCCATGTCCTCCTGCAGGAGCCGGAAGAAGCGCACGCAGAGGTCGATGCGCTGCGCTTCGCTCACATGCCAGTCAGGCTCCATCACCTGCCGGAAGATCCACGGGTTGGTCAAGGCGGCCCGACCGATCATCACCCCATGGCAGCCGGTCTCGCGCACCATGCGGTGGGCGTCCGCGGCCGTGAGCACGTCCCCGTTGCCGATGATCGGGTAGGGCATGCCCGCCTCCACGGCCTTGGCGATGAGGCTCCAGTCTGCGTGCCCCGAGTACTGCTGGGTGCGGGTCCGGGGATGGATCGTCAGGCCCTGGACCCCGTGGGCCTGGAACATCTTCAGGAAGTCCAGATACTCCCCCCGCTCCTTCTGGCTCTGGTCCCAGCCGGCCCGCATCTTGACCGTCAACGGCACCTTCAGGACCTTCGCCAGGGCCGACACGCAGGCCTCGGCGCGGCGGATGTCACGCATGAGGGCCGAGCCGGCCCCGCCGCTGGTCACATTGCTGGCGGGGCAGCCCATGTTCAGGTCGATCAGGTCCGCCCCGGCCGCTTCCATGATCCGGGCCGCCTCGGCCAGGTGCTCGGGGTCACTGCCCGCCACCTGCATGGCGTAGGGCCTGCCGCCATCGGCGGCCATCATGCGCTCCGCCTTCCGGGCCCGCCGGATCAAGGCCTCGCAGCTGATCATCTCGGAGACCGTGAGCCCGACCCCGCCGATCTCGCGCAGCATGCGGCGGAAGGGCTGGTCCGTGATCTCGTGCAGCGGCGCCATGACCAGCGGCGGGAAGACCGGCACGGGTCCGATGTGGAAGGGCGAATCGGGAAAGGCCAAACAGTACCTCGGCCCTTCAGACTACCAAACTGGATCCCTATACCGCTGCGAGGGGCATGTCGAACACCGTGATCGCGGGGTAGTCCTCGCGCACGTTGTTGCCCAGGTCCCGCGCCATGTCGTCCTCCTCGTCGTAGTGCCAGAGGAGCTTGACCACGGAGCCCGCCTCCGCCGCTCGGTTCAGGAGCTGGAAGATCCGCTGGAAGGCCTTGGCGCTGGCGCTGTTGTAATACGTGATGTGCATCTCCACCTGCAGGAAGGGGAGCTTCCGGTCCTCCAGCCCCTGACGCAGCTGCTCGAGCACGGGGGCGTAGAAGGAAAGGACATTCTCGGGGTAGGACTCGCCGCGCATGACCAGTGTGCCGAGGGAAGGTGTGAACTGGATCTCCGGCGTGAAGGCCGTGGCGGGAAGATGGAAGCCTGACATGGTCACTCCTTCAGATGATCGCCTTGAGGAACAGGAAGGTCCGCTCGCCCTCCGGAAGGGGCTCCAGCGCGAACTCGATGGGGGATCGGGCGCTGGCGGCCATGGTCAGCAGACCGAGTCCAGCGCCCTTGCTGTCGGGGTCCGTCCCCTCGAAGGCCAGCTGGCGGCGATAGGCGTCCCGCACCCGGTCCGGCCCCATCACCTTCACGGCCTCCAACCGGTGGCGCACCCGCGACACCTGCTCCGTGGCCAGGTAGTTGCCGCACATCACCGCGAAACCCTGGTCCTCGCGGGCGACGGACAGCGCGCCGAGCTTCCCCTCGGCCTCGCCCTCGTCCGGAACGGCGTAGTGGACGATGTTCTGGGCCATCTCCATGAACGTCGTGAACACCTTCCGGGACTGGACGCTGCTGGCGCCCTCGTCCTGGAGTCGCCGGCGCAGCATGGAGCCGATGGAGGCCACGGTCTCCTGGTCCAGGTGCCCGCTGTGGAAGAAGACGATGTTGTGGGCCAGGGCCGAGGAGACGAAGCGGTTGAACTGGTCAGGCAGCATGGGGGCCACCCAGGCGCAGGCCCAGCATGCTGATGTCGTCCCTGCGCTCCTCCGCGCCCTGGTAGTCCCTCATGGCGGCGTAGGCCCCCTGCAGGCTGACCCGCAGGTCCCGAGCCGGCTGCCCGGCCTGGATCGCCTCCCAGAGCTTGCGCTTCCCGAAGGCGATGCGCTTGGCACCGCCGATCTGGTCCACGATGCCATCGGACAGCCCGAACAGCAGGGTCCCGGCCTCGAACTGGAGCGGCACGCTCTCCCAGGCTTGGTCATCCGCCGTCGCGACGTACCCCACGCCCGTGCGCCCGCCCTTGATCTCCTCCACATCCGCAGATCCCGGCCGCAGGGCCCACAGGCTGCTCCGCGCGCCGGCGAAGACGCACCGCCCCGTCTCCGGCTCCACCCAGAGGCACAGGGCATCCATGCCCTCGTCCGCCTGGGCCGGCAGCTCCCCATCCACGAGCGGCGCTCCATCCGGCCGGTGGTGCTGGCCCAGTTCGTCCTTCACCCGGCGGTTGACCTCGGCGAGGACCCGGCCCGGCTCCCAGGGATCCACCCGGTCCAGGACGTTCCCGAGGAAGGAGGTCATCAGCATGGCCGTGAAGGCCCCGGGCACCCCGTGGCCTGTGCAGTCCATGAGCGCCAGGAAGAGCCCCCTGCGCCCCTCGCGCTCGCAGCGCCGCGCGAAGAAGGCGTCCCCGCCCACCGTGTCGCGGGGTTCCCAGAGCAGGTGCTGGTCCGCCAGCCCGCCATCGCGGAGCGCCCGGAGCGACGTGGCGAGGACGGAACCCTGGATGATGTGCGCGTAGTCGATGGACTCCCGGATCACCCGGTTCCGCTCCGCCTCCAGCTGGCCCAGCGACTTCAGGAGCCGGATCCCCGAGCCGTGGCCCAGGTAGCGTCCGTGGCGGGTCACGATGAAGCCGTCGGTCAGCACCTTGCCGCCGGCCTCCACGGCCAGGCGCCCGAGCTCGTCCACGGAGACCTCGCCATCCACGACCAGGGGCGACTTGTCCATGAAGGCGATGCAGCTCTTCCGCTCGTAGACCTCACGGTGGAAGGGCTGGGAGAAGCCGCCGAGGAAGATGCTGCGATTGATGAGGCCGATGGGAGCCCCCTCTTCCACCACCACCACGGAAGGAACCTCGGGATGCTCCCGGAGATGGTCCATCACATCCCGGTTCGTATGGGCAGGGGTGAGCGTGCCCTGGACCTCGGCCAGATCCGAGGCGCGCCTCGGAACGAATCCCGGTGCCAGGATCCCAGCTTCCTGTTCAGCGGCTTCCAGTGCGGCGATCGCGGTCATTCGTGCCTCCGGAACGATTACCGCAGAGGCAGGCAACAGCCACGTGCCGGAGGCCTGACGATTGGGAAACGCGCCCTCAGTTCCCCGCGCTGCTCACCTTGAAGTACGAGTCCTTGCGCATGGGATGGATCTCCACCGTGAGGTCACAGCGCTGCCGCTCCAGGGAGAGGGCGTAGTGCTCCTTCATCAGGCCCAGGGCGGCCTCGCCCATGCGCTGCAGCATCTCGGAAGGGCGCCCCTCCTTGACCCGGATGGTGAGGTGGGCAAAGGAGTTGTGCTCGCTGCCGTCCCCCACGCGGTAGTGCTCCACGCGGTAGACCCGCGACTTGATCTCCTTCAGGTTGCAGCCGCCGGTCTCCACCAGCAGCTCGTGCAGCCGCCCGAACATGTGGACGAAGTCGCAGTCATCCAGGATGTTGTCCGAGTATTCGAGGATCGCGTGGGGCATGGGTCCACCTGAGACGATGACCCTTTATACCGCCGGGAGAAGGCGCTGAAAGTCACCTTCGGGCGCAGTCCAGCACGGCGGCACCTTGGAAGCGGCCCCGCCGCAGGTCCTCCAGGGCCTCGTTGGCCCGCGCAAGGGGATAGACCTGCACGCTCGTGTGGACCCTGCAGGAGCGAAGGGTCTCGAAGAACGCCAGACCATCCTCCCGGGTGAGGTTGGCCACGGAGCGGAGGCTCCGCTCGCCCCACAGAATGTCGTAGGGGAAGGCCGGGATGTCGCTCATGTGGATGCCCGCGCAGATGACCGTGCCGCCCTTGCGGACGGCGCGGAGGGCCGCGGGGACCAGGGCACCCACCGGCGCGTAGATCAGGGCGGCGTCCAGGGGCGCGGGAGGCGCCACGTCCGATCCCCCCGCCCAGGCGGCCCCGAGGCTGCGGGCGAAGTCCTGTCCCTCCCGGTCACCTGGCTTCGTGAACGCGAAGACCTCGCGACCCTGCTGGACCGCCACCTGGGCGATGATGTGCGCCGCGCCGCCGAAGCCGTAGATGCCCAGCGTCCGGATCTCGCCGGCCATGCGGTAGGAACGGAAGCCGATGAGGCCCGCGCAAAGCAGCGGCGCGGCCTCGTGATCCCCGTAGCCCTCGGGCAGGGGAAAGCAGAAGCGGGCATCGGCCACGGTATATTCCGCATAGCCGCCATCCAGGGTGTAGCCCGTGAAGGCGGCTCCATCACAGAGGTTCTCCTCGCCGCGTGCGCAGTGGGGACAGGCACCGCAGGTCCGCCCGAGCCAGGGGACGCCGATCCGCTGGCCGGATTCCAGTCCGCCAACCCCCGACCCCAGCTCCGCCACCGTGCCCACGATCTCATGCCCCAGGATGAGGGGCAGCTTGGGCGAGGCCAGCTCGCCGTCGAACACATGCAGGTCCGTGCGGCAGACACCGCAGGCCGAGACCTGGACCAGCACCTGGCCAGGTCCGGGCCGGGGCGTTTCCACCTCCGCCATCCGCAGGGGGCGCCGAGGACCATCGAGAACCATGGCGCGCATGGATGCCTCCTGCACCTACCATACACCGGCCTCGGGACGGGTGCCGCGCCAATCCCCTGCCTCCCGTCAGCCCCGCACGCAGCGCACCAGGTTGTAGATGCGCCTGACGTCCCCTTGTGGTCCTTGTCCAAGGGGAAGCTTGGAAGGATCCCCCGTCTTTGGATCGCCCCGCTGGGCGCCCGGACCATGGACATCCATGAGGCGGAGCGTCCCCGTACCGGAAGGCGGCCTCATGTAGCCCAGGGCCCTGCCGAACGCGACATAGACCGCATCGCTACCCGGTACACGGCCGTCGAGGTGGGTGGTCGAGCTCCAGTAGTACCCGAAGTCCCTCGCTTCGCCTTCATTCATGATCGGGCTGGCCGAGAAGAGCGCGTCGATGGAGGCCGAATCGCTCGTCTCCACCGAGCGCAGATAGTCCACAAGGCTCTGCAGTTCCTTCGCGTTGGGAAGGCGCCAGTCGCTCTTGCCCGCGTAGTCGAGCCTCGAAGCAAAGTCCAGGGCCTCACGCCAATCCAGCCGCCCATCCTGTCGCGCATAGCGCCCCAACCTCGCGCGGAGGCCGGGATCGCCCGAGTCGACCTTCATCCAGGTGAGCCCCGTCGCCCGGTCCGTGATCGTCCCATCGCTGTTGTCATGGAAGTCGTTGCGGCCATAGACCGGGTTCCCGCGGACGTACCGTGCATAGAAGGTGGTCCTGCTGCGGTTGCCCTCCTTCGGATAGCACTTGATCCTCCCGTCCGCGAAGTTCACGCCATAGAAGCCGTCGAGTCGCTCCATCACCCGGCTCACGTTGGTCGTTGCACTCAGGTACTGGGCATCGATGAAGCGTCCCCTGGAGGGATACTCGAATGCGAAGACCCGCGTGTCGAGATAAGGCCTGGCATCTTTGGGCGCGCCGATCTGCTCGGGTGGTGCCGAGCCCGTGCGGCCATCGAAGTTCACGAGGGAGTAGAGCTCCTTGATGGTGGGCACCCGCCAGTCGGAGTAGCCCGCGGTCCTGTCGGCCGCGGCATCGGAGTGCGCATTCCGCCATTCAACCAGCTTGAAGCCCTTCTGCCACATGAGGCCGGTCACCCGATCCGTGATGGTGCCGTCACCGTTGTCGTGGTAGCTGGCCGGGTGTGTGACCCGCTGCGCATCCTGCCCATAGAAAGGCTCTCCCTTCTTCGGAGAAACCACCATGCCCCGGTCGTCGTAGCACGCGCTCTGCTCGGTGCTGACGATGGCGTACGGCAAGCCTGCCGACATCGCGGGAGCGGCTCCGGAGGACAACTGGCTGAAGGCGGGAGCAGCCAGCAGGGCCGCTCCCGCGCTCAGGATGGACAGGACGTGGTTCATGAGCACCTCCAAAAGGTACGGAGTGAATGCCTGTGTGAATGCATCAGCATCCGAGCGAGGGTAGGAGCAGAGCCATTCCCTCCGCTTCAGGGCATCGGTGGTACTCCGGGCTCGCCCATGGGTGGCGCGCCTTCCGGGCCCTTCTGCATCCGCGGTGACCGCTCCTTGGCCTTCGCCCACTGCTCGGGCGTGAGCAGGGCATCCACCTCCAGCCGCGTGGCCCGGTCCTCCAGGAGCAGTGCGAATCGTGCGTCGCTGGCGGCCCGGTGGAGCTCCCTGAGCTGGGCTTCTGAGGTGCTCCCTTCGAAGAGGGCGTCCATCAGCGCCCTCTCCTTCTGCATGGTGGCCTTCTGCTTCTCCTGGTGTGCCGCACGGTGCTTCTCGAAGACGGCCTGGATGGCTGACCTCTGGGCAGTGGTCAGGTCCAGGTCGCAGGGCATCCCGGGAGGCGGACCCGGGCGGAAGCCCTGGGGGCCGGGCTGGGGCGGCTGGGCCTGCAGGAAGGCAGGCGAGAGCAGGCCAAGGGCCACGCTCGCGATGAGCGGTTTCATCATGGGGATCTCCTTCACATCAGGGCTTTCCGGCCCTGTCCAGACGATAGGCCTCGCTCCGGGTGGCGTCGAGCCTTCGCGCCCGGTGTCCGGTCCCGTGGGCCGGAGGTGCATGGCGCACCGCCGAATGTCGAGTCAGAGCCCCAGCCGCTCGCGCAGTCGCGGAGCGCCACCCCGGCTCGCCTCGATCTCCTCGCCGCCCAGCAAGCGCACGATGGCGCGACCGCCTGGCGCGGGCTTGAGGCCGATGACGGCCTCGGGGCGCACCAGCAGGTGCCGGTGGACCCGCAGCATGCCCGCGTGGGGAAAGGCTGCCTCCACCTCGCCCAGGGAGGTCCACGGGGTGCGCAGCCGCGCTCCGGCATGGGCCCAGACGACCTCGTTCTCCACCTCGAAGTACGTGGTCTTGTGCAGGTCCACGAGCACGACACCCTCGCCGGCGTGGATGGGATAGCGCACGGGTCCCTGCAGAGACGACTGCAGCGACGGTGCCGGCACGGGACTGCGGCGGGCCTCGATGCGCTTCAGGGCCCGCTCGAGCCGCGAGGCCGTCACGGGCTTGAGCAGGTAGTCCAGCGCCTCGGAGTCGAAGGCTTCGACAGCATGTTCGGCGAAGGCCGTCGTGAGCACCACGGGCACCTGGCCGCCCAGGGCCTTCAGGATGGCCAGCCCATCCAGGTTGGGCATGTGGATGTCCAGGAACACGGCATCCAGCGACCTGTGGTGCTGCAGCCACTCCAGCGCGCCCCGCCCCTCCGTGAAGCGGTTCACCACCGTGCAACCCGCCTCCTGGAGCAGGCGTACCAGGCGCTTCATGCTCAAGGCCTCGTCCTCCACCACCACCACCTTCAGCCGGTGTCCGTTCATGCCTTCGCTCCCACGGTCCACTGGACCTTCGCCACCGTCCACTCACCCTCGTGGGCGAGCGTGAACGTTCCTGAGACCTCTGACCACAGCGCCAAGCGCGCCTCCAGGTTGCCCAGCCCCACGCCCAGGACCCGCGAGTCCTTCAGGGGCGCACCGGTGTTCTCCACCACCAGTTGCACGCAGTCCCCCTCCTTCGCACAGGAGATGACGAGCTTGCCCCCCTGGTCCGAAGGGCTGATGCCGTGCTTGATGGCGTTCTCCACCAAGGGCTGCAGGAAGAGTGGCGGAGCCAGCACGTCATCGGCGTACGCGGGCCAGTCCCACGCCACGGCCAGCCGCTCGCCGAGGCGCATCTGCTCCATGGCGAGGTAGGCCTCCACGAGCCTGCGCTCCTGACCCAGGGGGATGCGGTCCGCCTTCCCGTGGACCGTCAGCATGCGATAGAGATCCGCCAGGCGCGTGATCACGTCCTCGGCGGCCAGGGGATCCTCGTAGACCAGCTCCGACAGGCTGCTCAGCGCGTTGTAGAGCACGTGCGGGTCCAGCTGGTTCTGCAGAGCCCGGGCCTGGGACTCCTTCAGGCGCTCGGCCGTCTCCCGTTCCCGGGCCTCCGTCGCCTCCTTCTCGGCGAAGACCCAGCCGAAGGCGATGGCGAAGGCGAAGTTGATCAACCCCAGTCCGAACTCAGCTCCAAGCCAACGGAATCCCCCTCCGGGCGGTGGCCTGGGTGGTCCCATGGGTCCATGCGACGGAATAGGGGACGGAATAGGGGACGGAATGGGGGGTGGCATGTCGAGCGGTGGGTGCCGGGAGAAGATCTCGCCGGGCGGCCCCACCAGGGCCATGAGCAGCAGCACGGTGAGGCCGATCCACAGGGCATCGAAGACCACCGCCTGCAGGAAGCCGCGCACCACGCCCGCCCTTGGCAGGTCATCGCCGGTCCACTGCCAGGGGATGGGCGAGAGGGCCAGGTGCGCCAGGAGCAGGACGAAGGGCAGCGCCACTTCCAGAAAGCGCGGAGGCGTCAGGTCCACCACGAGACGGAAGGTGCAGAAGATTCCCCCCACGAGGGCCACGAGCACCAGGTTGGTGCGCTCGGTCACCCGTCGCCGGAGGGAGGAGATGATGACTTCCTGCCGCATGGAAGAGCCTTTGGGGGTCCAGGATGCCGGGAACCCCGGCCTCCTTCCATGAAAACAGCCCCGCCGGCCGATGGCCAAAAGGCCCGGCCCGCCGTCTCCCTGGCACCGCCGAATGTGGATAATGCCCGGCTGAACGTCTCCATCTTCCATGGCGCTCGTACACGCTCGGCGAGAGAAGGGCTCCCGGGCCTTAGGCCATTCCTGCCGTGTTGGCGCCAATCACTGGAATGCCTAAGGTTGGAATACGCCAAGAGCCCGAGCCACGCGACCTCTCCAAACGTCTGCCTACGATCGGCCGGGCGATCACGACGTTCAGCGATGCGTTCCCACCATCGAGCCCCTTCCCATCCTGCCGAAGGTAGATCCTGACGAAATGAGACGTCAGAAGCTGGCAACGGCATTGCCTGCGGACACAACGGACTGTGTTCCGAACCTACCAGGAGGGAAGCATGGATATATCTCAACTCGGGGCCTACAGCAGCATCCAGGCCCTCAGCCTGATCTCGCGACTGGGTTCCTCCAGCTCGTCGGGCACCGGCGGCGACGACCTCATCAGCCTGCTGGGCAGCCAATCGGACTCGCTCAGCCTCTCGTCCATCGGGACGTGGCTCTCGCGCCTCCAGGAGAACAACCCCTTCAAGACGGACTTCGACAGCCTCGGCGACTTCATCTCCGCAGGCGATCTCTCCGCCGCCAAGACCGCGTACGCGCAGATGCAGGAGAAGATGCAGGCCCACTCAGCGAGCGGGGAGGACCCCTTCGCCAGCGAGTTCGCCGCCATCGGCTCCGCCCTCGAGTCCGGGGACGTCGCCACCGCCCAGTCCGCCTGGCAGGCCATGCAGTCCAAGCTGGAGTCCTTCGGTCATGACCAGAAGGGAGAGGCCAACCCGCTGAAGGTGGACATGGACCAGCTCGGGGAGCTCATCTCCACCGGGGATCTGAGCGGGGCCCAGAAGCTCTTCAGCTCCATGCAGGAGAAGATGCAGGGACATGAGGCTTCCTCTGGCACGGGCAGGGAGTCCTTCAGCTCGCTCTTCTCCGCCATCGGGTCCGCGCTGGAGTCCGGTGACGCAACCGCCGCCCAGGAGGCCTGGACGGCCCTGGACAACAAGCTCCAGAAGATGGGACCGCCACCGCCGCCGCGCAACGAGAACCGCCCTTCGTCCGATTCCAGCTCAAACGCCTCCGACACCACCCGCATCGAGGCCCTGCTGGCCTCTCTCTACTGGCAGTCCAGCTACTTCACGAAGACGAACACCTGAGGGTCTCACGCCAAGGCAGGGGGGCTTCAAGCCTCCCTGCCCGGCCCGCTCGTAAGCCAGCGCTTCGCTCCGAGTGCGGCCGTGGCGAACACGACCGCCGGCAGCACGATCCACTTCACCTCGCTGCCCAGCACGCTCCAGAACCGGGATGAGAGGATTCGCGAGGGGGCCAGCGGGGAGACCCGGATGGGGCGCCAGGGGAAGAA
>CAYZND010000094.1:5031-10752 GCA_964479495.1 uncultured Mesoterricola sp. | reverse complement strand
TAAAAGTTGTCGCGAACGACAAGCATTGGTTCCTGTGGCGCTGCGACATTCATTGGTTCCAACTCCTTTAGCGCCATGTTAAATAAATCAAACATATTAGTTAAAGTAATAAATCTATCGTTTGAAGATCGAGCGCTGATCGGCGCAGCCTTTGTCTAGCTGCGAGAGGAATCCGATTTGGAATGGTCTGAGAGTCCCCATGTTGATAGGCAGCCCTACAGCCCTATGTAGTGTGTGTTTAGGGAGAGCATATCTTCTCGGAGATTGTCCCAAAGACTGCCTGATCACAGCTCTAATCCGTATCTCGTAGTGGTCCATTCATGCCTTCGTTGGTAGCTCCTGAACTGCGTGGACAACAATGTGGCACGCCTATGTGGAGCCTCAATTGGAGGAGCAACTGAGCAACCGTTTGCGGGATAGACGCCTAGCGGAACATGACAGGAAGTGTCAAGTCATGCGGCTCAGCATGAGGCCTGTCTGGCTTTGATTTCTCAACCTAGTCGATCGTCCCCAGGCGTTGCTGAATACTTCTCCATTCGGGATTGACGCCAACCAGCATCCGGCCTTGATGCGAAGCCTTCGTTGTAAGCGTCCATCTTGTATCCCGCTAAAGCGCGATCTCTCCCATACTGGAGATCCAGATCTATAAAGGACTTCTCGTGGCTACCTTGAGCATTGCTGGAATTGATCCTGAACAGCGATCCTCCTGCTTGTGGGGAGCTTCACTGCTGCATGCTTTGGCCCGAGAAGAGGCTGCCGGTCGTCAGGCGGCACGGATTACAGAAACTGGTAGGCCAACCTGGAACCGGTTTCGAGGTCGCTTACATGGGCGCGATCTTCTCGGCCTGCTTTTTGAGGATGCATCTGTTCAGCATCGGGTCCCCTTCGATCCCATCCACTTGATGGCTCTGTCAGGCGAGCAACTTTCACTGGAGCAAGTTTCCGAAGCGCTTGCGGACCAGTGGTTGGATGAAGTCCAGAAACTTGAC
The DNA here is from genome assembly GCA_964479495.1 of uncultured Mesoterricola sp. Lineage (GTDB taxonomy): Bacteria > Acidobacteriota > Holophagae > Holophagales > Holophagaceae > UBA1801. The sequence continues at coordinate 9,763 of CAYZND010000094.1, read as the reverse complement.
CTGAAGATTGCGGGCGTGGACTACATCCAGGAAATGGCCCGGTTCCTCGGGGTGCCAAGCCGCATGGCGCGGGCGGACCTCCACGTGGTCAAGCCCCACCACAAGGTGCTGGAGCTGCCCGGGACCGGTGGGCAACTGTCCCACTACCTGGCTTCCACCCACCCAGGGCTCTCCCTGCAGGAGAACTTCACGGTGGCCTGCGAGACCTGGAAGGAGCTGACTCTGGCCGGGCTCGTGGCTCTGGACCTGCGGTCCCCTCGCACCGACTTCATCGTCCAGGCCGGCCCCTCCGAGCTGAAGCAGGTGGATCACCTCCTTCGGCAGCGGGCCTACGACTTTGTCGTGGGCCTCCACCCCGACAAGGGCGGCGTCTTCAAGGTGCAGGATCAGCTGGCCATCTGGTTCCCGAACGCCACGATCCTGCTGGTGTAGCCATGGCCGCAAAATTCATCAAGATCGGGGAACCCGCCCAGGATGCCGAGCGCCAGGCCCTTCGCTTTCTGCAGGAGGGGCTGCCGGAGACCTACACGGTCTATGGCAATCCCTGGCTGGTGGAGCGCTCCGGCGTCATCTACGAGCTGGATGCGGTGGTCGTCGCTCCTCACGCCATCTTTGTCGTAGAGATCAAGTCCTACCGGGGCCGCATCGAGGGAACGGACCACGATTGGTATATTCCGAACCCCATTCCCAGCCCCCTCAAGCGGAACCGGCTGACGGCCCAGATCCTGAAGGGCCTGCTCCGCCGGGAGAACTACACCGCAGGCCAGGTCTGGGTCGAAGGGTTGGTGTTTCTCTCGGCCACCACCGATGTCGGCGTACAGGGACCGGCCAGCAAGGACCGTGTTCACACCCAGAAAACCATCCTGGCCGCCCTCCAGGACCCGGCCCTGATCGAACGGGTGAGTGGGCGACAATCTCTTCCGCCGGCTTCCCAGGCGGATCGGGACCTCCTCCAGCTCCTCACAGGCTTCCAGAAGGGTTCGGCCCGTCCCGTACGTAGGGTCCGCGAATACGAGATCCGCGGCCCCCTGGGGCACACCGACACCTACTCGGAACTGCTTGGAATCAATGGACTGACCGGCAAGGAACGGGTCCTGCGGATTTACTCCATCCCGCACCTCGGACAGCAAGCCCAGCGCGCCCGCATCGAGGAACGTGCCCGGTGGGAAGCCCAGGTGCTGGGCCGGATTGGTCGCATTCCGGGGATCCTGAGCGCCGACCAGCCGTTCACCGACGAGGCCGGGATCGTGCTCCCCATGGAGCACTTCGCGGGTGTCTCCCTGACCACCTGGATCGAGAAGTTTGTGCCCAACGCGACCCCCGCTCAGAGCCAGATCCTGCCTAGCCTCAAGAGTCGGACCGATCTCTGGATGAAGATCGCCACGGCCCTGGACGAGTCCCATCGACAGGGCGTCGTGCATCGGCTCCTCCGGCCCGAGGTCGTACTGGTCCAGGATTGGCCTGATCCCCAGGAGATCCGGATCACCGGCTTCGACCTGGCCAAGCAGCTCAGCACCGATGCCACCATTGCCAGCACCAGCCTGGGGGATGACCGACTGGTGTTTGCTGCGCCAGAAGTGGTGATGGCCTTCAGCAGCGCTGAACCAGCCTCGGATCAGTTCAGCTTGGGAGCCTTGCTTGCACTGCTCCTCACTGGCAAACCGCTCTTCGACCACACTCGCCAGCTCCTTACCTCCCATCGCATGGTCCGTCGGGTGAAGGATGTCTCGCCTCGCATCCCCCTCTCCCTGGATGAGGTCGTGGACCGCATGCTCAAGCTTCGGCCGACGGAGCGATACTCCAGCCTGAAGGAGGCCATCCAGGCCGTGGAGGATGGGCGGGATCCTCAGCAGCGCACCCTTCCAGGCTTTGAGCTGCCCAAAACCGATGGCCTCGATCCCGACAACCTCCTATCCCACACCCGTCTGAACCCGGATTATGAGGTCCAGGGGAAGCTGGGCCAGGGGGGCATGGCCGTGGTTTACTCGGCCCGTCATCTGCCCAGCGGGCGGACCCGAGCCCTGAAAATCTCCCGTGCGGAGACAGCCGCCGAAGAGGCTCTGCGGGGCGAATACCACGTTCTCTCGGGGCTGGATCACCCCAACATCGTCCGGGTCATCGACCTCACCAAGATGGTGGAAGGGCGCCTGACCCTCATCATGGAGCGAGTAGGTAACCAGAACCTGCGGGAGTGGATCACCGAGCACACAACCCCTGAGCCCCTGGCCCAGAGGCGCCTCGCCGAGGATTTGCTCGCGGGACTGGCCTATCTGGAGCAGAAGGGGGTCACCCACAAGGACCTGAAGCCCGACAACCTGTTGGTGAATGACGGTCGGTTGACCATCATCGACTTCAGCCTGGCGGACTTTCCGGAAGACACGTTCTGCGGCGGCACGGCCCTCTACCGGGATCCTTCCAGCCCCCGGTGGACCCACGCCACGGATCGCTATGCCGCGGCCCTCTGTTTGTTCGAGCTGTATGCCGGACGCCATGCCTTCGATGGGAAGGTTCCCGAGCCCGGGGAGCGCCCCCAGATCCTGGCTGAAGAAATCGATCCCAGCGGACTGGCCGCCTTCTTCCAGAAGGCCCTGGACCCGAACCCCGAGCAGCGCTTCGGTTCGGCCCAGGCCATGCGAGACGCTCTCCTCCGGGCCCTGGGGGAGGATGTCCAGGATGCGCCCCAGCACGCAACGGTGCATGAGGCCTTCGAGCTGAGCACCCCACTCCACGCCACGGGGCTTTCACCTCGAGCCCAGAACACCCTTCGCAGGGTTCGGGTGCTCACGGTCGGCGACCTGGTGGCGCTGGAACCCTCGGAGATCCGAGCCATCCACGCCATCGGCACCAAGACCGCCAGCGAAGTGCTTGGCTTGCACGGGCGCTTGCGGGCTCAGGGGCTGAAGGCCGAAGGTGACCGTTCAAGGCCCATGGAGCCCCCCATGATGGCCTCCCTCATGGACTCTCCGGAGCCGCTGGCCAAGCTGGCGCTTCCCCCTTCCGTGCGGACCACCCTCGAGCAGGCTGGCCTACCCTCCATCGGATCCCTCGCCGGCATGACCCGGAGCCAACTGCTGGAGATCCGGTCCGTTGGTCCCGGCACCGTCGCCCAGCTCTTCGAGGCCCTGCAGCAGTTCCAGACAAAGCAGGGGGATGGCCAGATTCGGGTCACCACCCTTGATCGCCTCTGGGATCAGGCCTCCTCGGCCCTGACATCCTCCCAGAAGGCCGCGCTGGAAGGCTGGATCGGCCTCACGGGCACGCCCCAGACCCAGCAGCAGTTGGCGGCTGCCCTTGGACGGAGCCAACCCCAGATCAGCAGTGACTGCAACCTGGGTCTTGAGCATCTGGACCAGGCAGTTCTCGACCCCGCGGCCACGGCCCTCGATTCCCTCTTGGAAGGCTGCGGGGGCATCGAACGTCTCGATGAACTGGGTCGGCGCTTCGAGGGCACCTGGCCCGCCGACCAGATCACCGGGCAGGGCATGGTGCGGCTCCTAGTGAAGCTCTCTCCGGGCCGCTTCCACATCCTGGAGATCGCCACCCTGAATAGCCCCGTGGTTGCCTACCCCATCTACGACCTGGAAACCCTTCAGCGCTTTGCCCGGGAAGTGCATCGCCTGGCGGAGCCCTGGCCTCCCCTGGAGCCCGAAGCGGTCCGGCGGTCCCTGAGTGGCTTCCTGCCCAACTACCTGGGGGATCCCATCGACCTGGGGCTGCGCCTGGACACGGATCTGCGGATCGCCGAGACCGGGCACCTCTACTACGGGCCCCTTCCGGCCGCCCATGCCCTGGACTTCGTGCTTCGGCAGGTTCGTGACTGCATGTCCCTGGAGAAGCTCCAGCACGAGGTGAAGCGCATTTTCGGGTCGGAGACGCCTTTCCCGGATCGCGATCACCTCATCTCGATCCTGACGGGGTTGGGGTGCAACGTGCAGGGCAACGAGGTCGTGCCGGCCCATCGGGCCTCCCTGGTGGCCCAGCCCGCCTTGGACTTCGATCCTCCCACGGTGACGTTCAGTGCCGACCGAACGGTGGAGGAAACCATCCGGGAGATGCTCCGGGAAGCCACCCAATCTCGGGGGTTCCGCATGCTCGTCACCCCGCCGGAGCGTCACGCTGAGATCGCCCGATCTGTGGCCACGGCCCTGGGGGGCACCTGGGTGTCCTTCGCGGATGCCTTCTTCACCGACCACCAGGACCGCATCCCCGCTCTGGAGCGGGCCGAGCGGTTCGTGGCCCAGAAGGCCACCCTGAAGGCGGCCGCCGAATCCACCTTCCAGCGCCTGCTGGCAACCCAGGGCCGCCCTGGCCACACCGTGGTCCTGGGGGAAACCGGGTTGCTGGCCCTGTGTGATGCCCTGCACCTGCCCCGGTTGCTCTATGACCAGACCCTCTCCGGGAACCTGGGGTTCTGGGTGCTGGTCATTCCTGGCGTGATCCACCAGCGCCAGCCCCGCTTCAACGAAGGGGATGCCGTCTGGCACCTCGAAGGCGCCACCCTCCCCCTGTTGAATCCCCTGCCGAGTTAAGCCATGCTGCCCGCTTATCGCCTCCGCCTGACCAACGCCCTCCAGGGCCATGTCGCCCGCATTGCGGAAGACCTCCGCGCCCAGATGCTGGCCCCGGGTGCCACCCGAGAGGCCGCCCAGCGTCTTCACCGGGATGAACAGGTGGGCGAGGACTTCGAGGTCTGGACTGATCTCTTGTCCCGCCGGGCCGCGGTGCTCTGGGT
>CAYZND010000094.1:0-5021 GCA_964479495.1 uncultured Mesoterricola sp. | reverse complement strand
CTGGGTGCTGAAGACCGTCTACGTCCGCGTGCTGGAGGATCGGGGCCTCCTGCAGCCGAGCCGCCTCTTGGACGAGGAGGCCCAGCACCTCTTCGAGCACCTGGCCCCGAATCTGGGGGATACCGCCTTCCTGCGGTGGATCTTCCGGGACCTGGCCAGCGCCGAGGGAGGACTGCCGGAGCTGTTCAGCCTCCAGCCCGCCGAGGTGGCCCAGCCCTCCAACGCCCTCTCCCGAGACCTAATCGCCTTCTGGCGCCACCAGGATCCCGACACCGGCGCCCGCTGGAGCTTCGTGGAGGAGCGCTTCGAGGGCGAACTGATGGGCGACCTCTACCAAGAGCTGGATCCGGTGGTGAAGGCCCGGTATGCCCTGTGCCAGACCCCCGACTTCGTCCGCGCCTTCATGCTCGACCGCACCCTCAGCCCAGCCATCGAGACCTTCGGGGCCGACACGGTGCGGCTGCTGGATCCCGCCTGCGGCTCGGGCCACTTGCTCATCGACGGCTTCAAACGCCTCTTCGCCGCCACCCAGACCCAGCATCCCGACTGGACGCCCCTCCAGATCGCCCTCCATGTGCTGGATCGGGTGGTGGGCATCGACATCAACGACTACGCCTGCGGCCTGGCCCGCACGCGGCTGGTGATGACCGCCGCCGAGCAGGCCGGCGTTCGCACCTTGGTCGAGACCGGCCAGTTCCACCCACACATCTACTGGGCCGATGGCCTGGAGCAGGTGGAACGGGCGACGAACCATGCGACACCACTGCCCGCTCTGGCTGGGGAAGTGGAAGTTCAGGTTCGCGCCTCCTTTACGCGGAGCGATGTGCGGAAGGCCCTGAAGAAAGTGTTCCAGCCCAAGTTCCACGCGGTGCTGGCGAACCCTCCCTACATCACGGAGAAGGACCCGGCCCGGAAGGACTACCACCGCGAGCGCACGGGCGCGAACCAGCGCTACATTTCGGCCTACCGGGAATACTCCCTGGCTTCGCCCTTCACGGAGCGATGCTTCCAGCTAGCGGTTCCGGGAGGCTTCGTTGGGCTGATCGTTAGCAACAACTTCATGAAGCGGGAGTTTGGCAAACCCCTGATCGAGCGGGTGCTGGCCTTCCTGGATCTGACCCTGGTGGTGGACACGTCCCAGGCCTACATCCCCTTCCACGGCACGCCCACAGTCATGCTCTTCGGCCGTAACCAGAGCCCTCTGGATTCCACCATCCGAGCCGTCATGGGCAAGCGGGGGGAGAGCGGCGTGCCTGAAATTCCGTCGGAGGGGCGTGTGTGGTCCAGCCTCGTGGCGGGCTGGAACCAAGTCGGATTCGAGAACGAATACGTCAGCGTGACGGACCTGCCACGGGAGACCCTGAGTCGACACCCATGGAGCCTGGGAGGCGGCGGAGCTTCCGAATTGAAGGAGACCCTGAGTTCCAGAGCTTCAAGAACAATCGGGGATATGGCTGAATCCATCGGATTCATGTGCATCACGAAGCAGGATGATGTTTTCGTTCAGGACCACGGGGTATTCCTGCGAAAAGGCTGCGAGTTGGATTGGACCCGCCCCTTCGGAATGGGTGACATGGTTCGGAACTGGTGCGTGAGCCCCGGCCCGCATGTCCTGTTCCCATACGACGAACGAATCGATCTGCGGAACATCGGTGCTGCACCTGGTGCACACACTTTCCTGTGGCCATTCCGTCGCACGCTCGAGGCTCGGGCTGTCTTCGGTGGCAGCACATTCAGGACGGCTGGCCGCTCGTGGTGGGAATACGGCCAGATCCCCAGGGATCGTTTCCGCACCCCCCTCTCCATCGCCTTTGCCTTCGTCGCCACCCACAATCACTTCGTTTTCGACCGGGGCGGCAAGGTCTTCAAGCAGAGCGCACCTCTTATCAAGCTCCCGCCCGAGGCCACAGAGGACAACCATCTGGCCTTGCTAGGCCTGTTGAACTCCTCTACGGCCTGCTTCTGGATGAAGCAGGTGTTCCACAATAAGCGCGGCAGTGGGGACGGCAAGGGAATGCGCGAGAGTTGGATGGACCGGTTTGAGTTCGATTCAACCAAGATGCTGGCATTTCCCGTTGTCCGGACCGATCGTGTTCTCCCATACGCGCAATCCCTGGATTCCATTTCACGGCTGCGAATGTCAGAGACGGTGCACCTTGCGATCCAAAGTGCACTTGGTGACAGCACCCAGCAAACCGTTGGATCCCTGAGGCAGTCCTTGAATGATTGGCAAAGCAAGGACTGGGTTCGGTTCCGGCAGATGGTTGGCCTCCAGGAGGAGCTGGATTGGTGCGCCTACGAGGCATACGGGCTGTACACGTCCGAGGTTCTACCCGTTACAGAGGCCTTGGAACTGGTTCCTGGGGAGCGTCCGTTCGAGATTGCCTTTGAGGAGACCAACCGCGAAGCGAGTGAGTCGGATGCATCCCTGCGCACGGACTGGTTCTCCCTCCAGGGCTGGGAGGCGCCCTCGCCCAACTGGCCCGAACATCTCGGACAACGGGCCCCCTTATTCAAGAAGCGCCTGGATTCTCTCAAGAGCGTTCCGGCCCTCCGACTCATCGAAACTCCGGATTACAAGCGCCGGTGGTATCGCCCGGACTACGAGGCCCAAGAACAGGAAGCCCTGCGCCTCTGGCTGGCGGACCGCGTGGAGGCTGAAGCCAAGACCCGCACCCGCGTTTTCACCCTGGAGCACTTGGTGGCGGCCCTCCAGGACGACGCCCGGGTGCTGGCTGTGTGCGAGGTGCTCACGGGACGCCGGGACTTCAACCTCGCCACTCTGGTGAGGGAAATCCTCCAGGAAGAGTCCGTACCCAGCCACCCCTACCACATCTTCAAGCCCAGCGGGCTGGTGAAGCGGGCGGCCTGGGAACGCACCTGGGCTGAGCAACGCCGAGAGGATTCCGGCGAAGCTCTGACCCCCAATGTGCCGAAACCCTATGCTCCTGTTGACTTCCTGCGCCCCGACTACTGGTCCCTCCGCGGCAAGTTGGATGTGCCCAAAGAGCGTTTCACGACCTACACGGAAGCCCCGGGACGCACCGGAGACCGGGCTCTGTTTGGCTGGGCCGGCTGGACGCCCCTCCAGCGCCTTCGGGCCTTGTTAGCCCTGGACGAGACCCTGGAAGAAGAGGGCGTCCCCGCGAGCGACCGCCTCGGCCTGCTGGACAGCGCCTGGCGTCTGCTGCCGGATGCCGCCCGGGAAGATGCGGCTGCGGCCAACCGCCTGAAGGCCGAACTCCAGCCCCTGGTGGGCCTGGAGGGCCCCAGCGAGGCCAGCCTGGAGGATTGGAAGCGTCGCTTCCCTCCTCCCCGAGCCGCCCGTGCTGCAGGTCGTCGTCGCACCCGTCCCGAAGCCGAGAGTGAGGAATTATGACCACAGTTTCCCAAGCCTTCGATTTGCCTTCCCGGGATGACATCCGGGCCATGGCCTTCGTGGTGCGCCTCAGCGAGGCTGACCCTGCGTCCGCAGAAGTCAAACAACGGGTGGACGAGTATGTGATCACCCCTACGGTGGAGAAGGAGCTGCCCCTGATCCTGCGGGGTATGCGCCAGGTTTTCCACCGGGGCGAGGACTACGGCCGCTTTATCCACGGCAGCTTCGGCAGCGGTAAATCCCACTTCATGACATTGCTCTCCATGCTGCTGGAAGGCGTCCCCGTGGCCTGGGACAAGTTCCGCCCCGTCCTTCAGGCCCAGCAGGCGGCCACCGGCGAGGAGGTCATCGACCACGAGGCCTGGCTCAAGGACGCCAAGCTCCTGGTGGTCCGGGTTCACATGCTCACGGTGGCAGGACGCCAGACCGGGCTGGACCGAGCCATCTACACGGGGTTCAACGAGGCCCTGAAGCGCCGGGGCAAAGCGCCCTTCGAGTTCTTGAACGTGAACGGCATCCTGCAGGAGATCCTCACCGAGGCCAAGGAATACGGGGATGTGGTCTGGAAGCGCCTGGAGGCCGAAGGCATCCTGGGCGGCCGGGAGGACTTCGAGGCCATGGCCTCGGGATCGGCCGAGGAGCGGGAAAACCTGGCCCGGGCCTGGCTGGACTTCAAGGGCCGGAGCGCCGAGACCGCCGGCATCGATCCCAACTGGACCGAGGGCCTCAAGCGCATGGCCCAGCACGCCAAGGCCCAGGGCTTCGGGGGCCTTGTGCTGATGCTCGATGAGTTCCTGCTCTGGCTGGCGGAAAAGGAGCGGGGCGAGTTCATCCAGGCCATCAACAACCTGAATCTGATCGTGGATCACACCACCGGCCAGCGGTCCGTGCCGATCTTTGCCTTCGTAGCCCGCCAGCGGAACCTGCAGGAGTTCTTCCCGGACCTGACGGACGAGAGCGGCATCTACGAACACATCGACCACCACTCCAAGCGCTTCGAGATCTCCACCCTGGAAGACATCGAACTGCGCCATATCGTGAAGGGCCGCATCCTCAAGGCCCGCCTGCCGGAGGAGGTCAAGAAGGCCACGGACGCCCTGACCCAGAAGCACGAGCGGATCCTTCCGGCCCTGCTGGCGGATGGGGACATCGGCTACCTGCGGGATGTCTACCCCTTCCACCCGGCCCTCATCGAGATGTTGGTGGACGTGACTTCATTGATGCAGCGGGAACGCTCCGCCCTGCGGCTGCTCTACGAGCTGCTGGTGCTCCACCACCCGGAGCTGGAGCTGGGCGTCTTCCTGCCCGTGGGCTCGGCCTTCGAGGCCCTGTTCCCGCCATCGGGCGTGGAGGCCAGCAAGAAGATCGATCTGATGCAGGACATCCACCGCCAGTATTACCAGCGGCTAAAGCCCGCCATCCAGCGCATGGCGGAGGATCCCGGGATGAGCCTCACGGCGGAACGGGTCCGGGCCCTGGACAAGATGGTGAAGACTGTCCTGCTGGCCGAGGTCTCCCCTCGTCTGCGAGGAGCAGGTGGCCTCACCATCGAGCGGCTGGTACAGCTCAACGCGGCCGAGGTGGAGGGCGAGACCTTCCGCGGCCAGCTCCGGGTGGCCGAAACCGACCTCACTACCCTGGC
>CAYZND010000093.1:6170-10805 GCA_964479495.1 uncultured Mesoterricola sp. | reverse complement strand
ATCCCGACAGCGGTGGCCGCTGCCACCGCCAGGACGGCCCAGAGGGTGTGCCGCACCGGCGAGAAGCGCCGTCCGAAGGACCGGACAGGCACCGGCGTCGCCTCGCCGCCCTCCACTTCGCCGGTCATCACGAGGATGTCGATGTCACCGCTGCGGCGCACCAGTTCCGCCAGCAGGGAGCCCTTGAAGAACTCCAGCCACCGCGGCGTGCGAGGCTTCCCGACAAGGATCTTCGAGACATTGCGCGAGGTGGCCAGGTTGATGAGGTCCTGGGCGATGTGCACGCCGCCCTGCATGACCACGGTCTCGCCCCCGAGTCGTTCCGCGAGCCGCAGGTGCTCCTCCAGCCGGGCCCGCTCCGCAGCGGAATGCCGCATCCCGCGCGCGTTCTCCACGTACACAGCGATCCAGGCAGCGTCCATGGCCTCGGCCATCCGCTTGGTGGAGCGGATCAGGCGGGAGGACTCCGGGCGCGGGCTGATGCAGACCAGCAGGCGCTCCCCCGCCGCCCAGGTCTTGCGGATGCCCTGGGCGGACATGTAGCGCCGCATGTCCGCGTCCACGTGCTCCGCCACCCGCCGCAGGGCCAGCTCCCGCAGGGCAAGCAGGTTCCCCTTGCGGAAGAACCGGTCCACGGCGTGCCGCGCCTGGTCCGGCATGTAGACCTTGCCCTCCTTCAGACGCTGGATCAGCTCGTCCGGCGGGATGTCCACGATCTCGATCTCGTCCGCCCGGTTCAGGATCGTGTCCGGTATATTCTCTTGGACGATCACTCCCGTGATCTGGGCCACCACATCCTTCAGGCTCTCGATGTGCTGGACGTTGACGGTGGTGTAGACGTCGATGCCCGCGTCCAGCAGGTCCCACACATCCTGCCAGCGCTTGGGGTGGAGGGAGCCCTGGACGTTCGTGTGGGCCAGTTCGTCCATCAGGATGAGCTGGGGCTTGCGCTCGAGGGCCACCTTCAGGTCGAACTCCTCCAGGAAAAGCCCCCGGTAGGGCAAGGTCCGTTTCGGGAGGATCTCGAACCCCTCGGCCAGTGCCTCGGTCTCCTGCCGGCCGTGGGTCTCGACGACGCCGATGACGATCTCGACACCTTCCTCCCGGAGCTCCCGGGCGACCTTGAGCATGGTGTAGGTCTTCCCCACGCCGGGGGCCATGCCGAAGAAGATCTTCAGCTTGGCCCGCTTCTGGCGGGATTCCTCGTCGGTGACTTTCTTCAGCAGTTCGTCGGGATTGGGTCGTTGGGGTTCCACGGCACAAGTGTAGGATGTGTGAGCCTGCGCCGCAGGGGCTTTCGTTGGGCCTGTACGTAAAAACGCCCGGCGGAAGGCCACCGGGCGTTTGGCGCGAAGGTGCCACCTACACCAGGGTCAAGGCGCTCTCGACCACGCGGTTCACGGTCAGGCCGAACCTCTCGAACAGGACCTCCGCCGGGGCGCTGGCGCCGAAGTGGTCAAGGCCAAGGGCGACACCCTTGGTTCCGATCCAGCGCTGCCAGCCTTGGGTCACGCCCGCCTCGATGGACACGCGGGCCTCCACCGTGGGAGGCAGGACCTCGTCCCGATAGGATTGAGGCTGGGCCGCAAAGAGCTCCCAGCTGGGCATGGAGACCACGCGGGTGGGGGTGCCTTCGGCTTCAAGCTGTTTCCTCGCCTCCACGGCCAGATGGACCTCGCTTCCGCTGGCGAGGAGAATGACCTTGGGTGCGGCACTGGCCTCTTCCAGGATGTAGGCTCCCTTCACCAGCCCCTTGGCCTTGGCGGCATCCAGCACCGGCAGCTTCTGGCGGGTGAGGGCGAGACCCACGGGGCCATCGACCTTCTTCATTGCCACACGCCAGGCTTCGGCGGTCTCGTTGGCATCGGCGGGCCGCAGCACCGTCATGTTGGGGATGAGGCGCAGGGACATCACCTGCTCGATGGGCTGATGGGTGGGGCCATCCTCGCCCACGCCGATGGAATCGTGGGTCCAGATGTAGGTGACGGGCTGCTTCATGAGGGCCGCCAGCCGCACGCTGGGGCGCATGTAGTCGCAGAAGATCAGGAAGGTGGCCCCGAAGACCCGCAGTCCCCCATGGAGGCTCATGCCGTTGAGCACCGCGCCCATGGCGTGCTCCCGGATGCCCCAGTGGAAGTTGCGGCCCACCGTGGTGGTCCCGAACTCACCGCCGTCCTTGAGCATCGAGTTGTTGGAGGGCGCCAGGTCGGCGCTGCCGCCAACGAGGTTGGGCACCTTGGCCGCAAGGGCGTTGAGGGCCTTGCCGCTGGCTTCCCGGGTGGCCTGCTTGTCCGCGAGCGCGAAGGAGGGCACCGCCTCCTCCCAGCCCTGGGCCAGCTCACCCTTCAGGAAGGCCTCGAACTCCTGGGCCAGCTCGGGATGCGCCGCCGCGTAGGCCTCGAAGCGGGCCTTCCACTCGGCCTCCATGACCTCGCCCCGGCCCTGGGTCTCACGCCAGTGGGTGAGCGCTTCCGCGGGCACCGCAAAGGCGGCTTCAGGATCCCAGCCCAGGATCTGCTTGGTGGCCTTGATTTCGGCTTCGCCCAGAGGCGCGCCGTGGGCGTGGTGGGTGTTCTGCTTGGTGGGAGCCGGGAAGCCGATGATGGTGCGGCAGTCGATGAGGGTGGGCTTCCCGCAGGGCTTGAGGGCCTTCTCGAAGGCCTTGGTGAGGGCGTCCAGGTTCTCGCCGTCCTCCACTTTCAGCACGCGCCAACCCATGGCTTCGAAGCGCTTGGGGACGTCCTCCGTGAAGGCGAGCTTGGTGCTGCCTTCGATGGTGATCTCGTTGTTGTCCCAGAGGACGACCAGCTTCTCCAGGCCCAGGTGGCCCGCCAGGCTGGCGGCCTCGTAAGCAACACCTTCCATGAGACAGCCGTCCCCTGCGAAGGCGTAGGTGTGGTGGTCCACCACGTCGAAGCCCGGCCGGTTGAACCGGTCCGCCAGCCAGCGCTCGGCGATGGCCATGCCCACGGCGTTGCCGATGCCCTGCCCCAGCGGTCCGGTGGTGGTCTCCACGCCCGTCGTGTGGCCAAACTCGGGATGACCTGGGGTCCTGGAGTCCCACTGACGGAAGGCCTTCAAGTCCTCCAGCGTGAGGCCATAGCCCGTGAGGTGCAGGAGGGAATAGATCAGCATGGAGGCGTGGCCGCAGGAGAGCACGAAGCGGTCCCGGTTCGCCCACTGGGCGTTCTTCGGGTTGTGCTTCAGGAACTTGGTCCACAGCACGTAGGCCGCCGGGGCCTGGGCCATGGGCGTGCCCGGATGGCCGCTGTTGGCTTTCTGGACGGCGTCCATGGAAAGGCATCGGATGGTGTCGATGCAGAGCTTGTCGATGTTGGTGGCCGAAAAGGTCACGGGACTACCTCATCAGAGAGACGTTACGCCTTGTGTTCGATGCTGGCCTTCACGAAGGAGGTGAAGAGCGGGTGGGGATCCAAGGGCTTCGACTTGAACTCGGGGTGGAACTGGCAACCCAGGTAGTACGGATGGTCGTGGATCTCCACGATCTCCACGAACGTGCCGTCGGGACTCATGCCGGTGAAGGCGAGGCCCTTGTCCTCGAGGGGCTTGCGGAACTCGGCCTGGTTGAACTCGTAGCGGTGCCGGTGCCGTTCGCTGATTTCCGTGGAGCCATAGGCCACCGCCGCATAGCTGTCGCCCTTCAGCACGCAGGGATAGGCGCCTAAACGCATGGTGCCGCCCAACTCCTCCACGTCCACCAGCTCCCGCAGCTTGAAGATGATGCGGTGCTTGGCGTTCTCCTCGAACTCCGTGCTGTCAGCGCCCTCGAGCCCCGCCACGTTGCGCGCGAACTCCACGCTGGCCATCTGCATGCCGAGACAGATGCCGAAGAAGGGGATCCTGTTCTCGCGGGCGTATTTCACGGCTTCGATCATGCCCTGGGTGCCGCGCACACCGAAGCCACCGGGCACCAGCACCCCGTGGCAGTCGGAGAGCTTGGAGGCGGCATTGTTCGCGTCGATCTCCTCGCCTTCCACCCACTTCAGGTCCACCTGGGTCTCCAGGCCGTAGCCCGCGTGGTGCAGGGCCTCCGTGAGGCTCTTGTAGCTCTCCTTGAACTCCACGTACTTGCCCACGATGGCGATGCGCACACTGCCCTTGGGATTACGGATGCGGTGCAGCAGATCGTTCCACCGGGAGAGATCCGGCTGGGCGTCGGGCAGGTTCAGGAGCGCCGCCACCTTGGCATCGAGGCCCTCGGCGTGAAGGTTCATGGGCACCTGGTAGATGGTGTCGGCATCCTTGGCGGTAAAGACGGCGTCGGGCGTCACCGAACAGAACAGCGCGATCTTGTCCTTCAGGGAGCGGGGGATCTCCTGCTCGGCGCGGCAGAGCAGCACGTCCGGCTGGATGCCCAGGGCCCGCAACTCCTTCACGCTGTGCTGGGTGGGCTTGGACTTCAGCTCCCCCGCAGCCTTGATGTAGGGCACGTACGTCAGGTGCATGTTGATGGCGTTGCCGTAGCCCACTTCCAGCTTGAACTGGCGGATGGCCTCGAGGAACGGTTGGCTCTCGATGTCGCCCACCGTGCCGCCGATCTCCACGAGCACCACGTCCACGCCCTTCGCCACCTTCTTCACCACGCGCACGTTATGATGGGCAAGCTGATGGCTC
>CAYZND010000093.1:0-6160 GCA_964479495.1 uncultured Mesoterricola sp. | reverse complement strand
GTGTTGTAGATGCGGCCGGTGGTGATGGTGTGGTTCTTCGTGGTGGGCACGGAGGTGAAGCGTTCGTAGTGGCCCAGGTCGAGATCGGTCTCCGCCCCGTCATCGGTGACGAACACCTCGCCGTGCTGGAAGGGCGACATGGTGCCGGGATCCACGTTGAGGTAGGGATCCATCTTCATGAGCGTCACCTTGAGGCCGCGTGCCTCAAGCAGCGCGCCCAGAGAGGCGGCGGCGATGCCCTTGCCCAGGGAACTCAACACGCCGCCGGTCACAAAAATGAATTTGGTCATCGTTCACCCCCCACCAAAGCTGCTTTGAAAGATCTGATCCAATCGGGAACTACATCTCTTCCGGGGCCTGGACGCCCATGAGGAAGAGCCCCTGCCGCAACGCCCGCGCCGTCGCCACGCACAGGGCCAGCCGCGAATCGCGGACCGCCGCCGAGTTGTCGGGATGCAGGATCGGACAGTTGGTATAGAAGCCGGAGAGGGCCTTGGCAATGGCCAGGAGCTGTCGCGCCAGGGCCGTGGCCATGTTCTCGCGCTGCACCGTGCGGATGGCTTCCGGAAGACCCGAGAGCTCGAAGAGCAGGGTCTGGGCCGCGCCATCCTCAAGCCCCTCCATGCTGGCGGGCAGCGGCGTCTCGGCAAAGGCCACCACCGCGGTCTCGGCGTTCAGAAGGTTCGCGGGCCTCACCTTCCCGGACCAGTCCCCCCCCGCCTTGCGCAACACGGAGCAGATCCGCGCGTGGGCATACTGCACGTAGGGACCGGTGTCGCCATCCAGGGCGATGACGCGATCCCAGGTGAAGGTGATGGACTTCACGCGATCGTTCAGCGCATCGAAGAAGACCACGGCGCCCATACCCAGCATCTCAGCCACCTCGGCCTTCTGGGGCAGCTCGGGATTCTTCTCCTCGATGATGGCCAGGACCCGCTGGACGGCCTCATCCAGCACGTCCTCCAGGAAGATGACGTTGCCCTTCCGGGTGGACATCTTCCCTTCCGGGAGCTTGATCATGCCGAAGGGGGTGTGGAGCATGCGGCCCTTGAACCAGGGATCCAGCTTGGCCATGACGGCGAAGAGCTGCTGGAAGTGCAGCACCTGGTCCGCCCCCACCACGTAGAGGCAGCGGCTGAAGTCATAGGCTTCCTTGCGGAACAAGGCCGCGGCGATGTCACGGGTGGCGTAGATGCTGGTCCCGTCGCCCTTCCTCACCAGATAGGGTGTCTGGATGCCCGCATCTGTCAGGTCGATGATCTTCGCGCCCCCTTCGCCCTCCTGCAGCAGACCCGAGGCCTCCAGGCGTTCCAGCGTGGCCTTCAGATGTTCCTCGTAGAAGGCCTCGCCCTGCTCGAGGGTGTCGAAGGCCACACCGAGCCGATCGTAGATGCGCTGGAACTCCACCAGGGAAATGTCCCGGAACCACTTCCAGAGGCGCCGGGCCTCGGGATCGCCCTCCTCCAGGCGCCGGAACCAGGCGCGGGCCTCGTCGCGCATCTCGGGGCTCTGCTCCTCCTCCTGGTGGAAGCGCACGTAGAGCTGGAAGAGCCGGAACAGGGGCGTGCGCCGCTTCTCCGGGATCTCCTCGGCCCAGTCGAAATCCAGATCGAGCTTGGGATTCTCCACCTCGGCCCATCGCTTGTAGGCAGCGAGCAGTGTGCCGAACTGGGTCCCCCAGTCCCCCAGGTGGTTCAGCCGGATGACCTTGCAGCCCAGGTAGCGGTTCACCTGGGCCAGCGCATGGCCGATCATCGTGGACCGCAGATGGCCGATGGTGAAGAGCTTGGCGATGTTCGGGGAGCTGTACTCCGCAATGACGGTCTCGCCGTGGGTGGGAGCGCTGCCGTACGGCTCGGAGCCCAGGAGGTCCTCCAGGAGGACCTTGGCCCGCACCTCGGGCTTCAGCTTCAGGTTGAGGTAGGGGCCGGCAGCCACCACCTCGGCGCCCTCGATGCGGATCTTGGCGGCGAGGTCCTGGGCGAGCTGGGCGGGGTTGGAGCCCAGCACCTTGGCTGCGCGGAAGCAGGGGAAGGCTGCGTCGCCCATGTCTCCCGAACGGGGCCGCTCGAGCGCAATGTCCTGTCCCGGCAATGCCTCCGCCAGGGCCTTCCGAAGTTCCTCTTTCAATCGCTCCATGACAATCCCTATTCCGGAAGCCAGGGGCCTCGGACTAGGATGAAGGAAACCGGGGCGCTCGGGAAGGCCCTTCCTGGCAAGTCTTTTCCCTTGACCGCAAGCGCCTTCGGGATAAGATGATTGTTCGCGCTTCCAGGAAATGTCGCCCGGAAGCAGGAGTGATCGAATGGCCAACCACAAGTCCGCCGCCAAGAAAGCCCGCCGCGATGCCGAGGCTCGGCTCCGCAACCGGTCCAACCGCTCTGCCCTGAAGACCGCCGTCAAGAAGTTCCTGGCCGCCGTCTCCACTGGCAACAAGACCGAAGCCGCCGCCCTGCTCCCCGCGACCCTGGGCGTGGTGGACAAGGCCGTGCGGAAGGGCGTGGTTCACAAGAACGCCGCCAACCGCGCCAAGTCCCGCCTGACCCTCAAGGTCAACGCGCTGGCCTAGGTCCCACATTCCCATTTGAAAAGGCCCGGCAGCGCCGGGCCTTTTCACGTTTGATCCCACTGCGGTGGCACGGGGATGGGACCAACTGGCACATGGGACCACTGGAAGAGCGGAACGAGCTCCTGAACGGTGCAGGGCTCCGGACGCTCCAGACACCCCAGACTCCACCCCAGCCAGCCGACGACCTCCGCCGCACCGACCCCGCGAGCGGCCATCGCCGCGAGGCCCAGGGCCCCCTCCCGCTTCCCCAGCCGGCCACCGGCGGTTCCCACCACGAGCCCCAGGTGGGCATAGCCGGGGCATGGAAGCGCCAGAGCCTCCTGCAAGCGGATCTGCGTCGCGGTCACGGAGCGCAGGTCCGAACCCCGTACGACCTCCGTCACCCCCTGGGACCCATCATCCACGACCACAGCCAAGTGGTAGGCATAGCAGCCATCCCTGCGGTGCAGGAGCGGATCGCCCGTCCGCTCACCCGGATCATCGAGCTGCCCCCCCAGCAGGCGGTCCTCCCAGTGCACGGGGCCTTCCGGCAGGCGGAAACGCAGGGCCTCGGGCCGGAGGGTCTCCAAGACCCGGTTCCGACAGAGGCCCGGATAGGCCCGCAGACCATCCTCCTCGTGGGGGGCCGAAGCCAGAAGGACCAGGTCCTTGCGCGTGCAGATGCATGGGTAGAGCCGACCGGCACGAAAAAGGGTCTCCAGGGCGGCCCGGTAGTGCTCCCCGCGCGTGGACTGCCAGAGGACCGGTGCGTCACTCTCCAGCCCCAGCGAAGCCAGGTCACGGATATGCTCCTCCGCCACCGCAGGGCGCGCTCGGCCCAGGTCCACATCCTCGATGCGGACAACCCACCGCCCCCCCTGCGCCTTGGCCGACAGCCAGGAAGCCAACGCGGTGCGCAGGTTCCCCAGATGGAGCGGACCCGTGGGGGATGGGGCAAAGCGGCCAACGATCAGCATCCGGCTAGTATAGAGTTCCCTGGGAGGCGGCCTCCGCTCCGTTTCCCCGCCACGGAATCGAAGCATGCCCCCTCTCTGGAAGAACGGCCCCCCCGTCCTCCGGGCCCTGGCGGCCCAGGCGGTGGCCCTTCCGGGGACCGCATTGCTGGCGTGGTTTCTGGCCTCCAGGCTCCCTTTCTGGGTGTGGCCCCTGATGCAGGGAACCCTGGCAGCCGTTCTGGCGGCTCGCTGGGGGTTGGGCCGCGGCTGGCTGCTCTTCCAGTGGTTCCTCCCCTTCGCATTGGCCTGGCAGTTGGGACATACCATCCCGGCCTGGATCTACCCCTTGATCGTGATCACCCTGCTCCTGGTGTTCGGGGGCGGGCTGCGGACCCGTGTGCCGCTCTACAACTCCAGCCGTGCCGCCTGGCAGGCCCTCCTGGAGCTCCTGCCTCCTGGAGAGAACCTCCGCTTGGTGGATCTCGGGGCGGGCCTTGGAGGCCCCCTGGCCTTCCTGGCCCGCCACCGCCCTGGAATGGCCTTCGTCGGCATCGAGGGTTCGCCGCTGGTCTGGTTTATTGCCTGGCTCAGGACGAGCCCTCTCCGGTCGAACTGCCGCCTGGAACTGGGCGATTTCTGGAAGATTTCTCTGAGCGGTTTCCAGGTTGTCTATGCCTTCCTCTCGCCGGTTCCCATGCCAGAGCTTTGGGCCAAGGCCCGCCGGGAGATGAAGCCCGGCTCGCTGCTCATCAGCAATACGTTCCGGATCCCCGGAGTGGTCCCCGAGAGAGAGATCCTCCTGCCGGGCCGGAAGGATGCCTGCCTGCTGGTCTATCGCCTATAGGTCCGTCCCTGCAATAGTCAAGAGCGGGCTCATTCCGCCGAAAACACAATTGGAGACCGTCGCATGTTCATGATCATCGGCTGGATCGTGGCCCTGGGAGCCGTGCTGGGCGGCTTCCTCTGGGAAGGCGGCAAGATCGCCACGCTGCTCCATCCGCTGCTTCCCGAAGGGACGATCATCTTCGGCGCCGCCTTGGGTTCCTTCCTGGCCGGCAACTCCATGTCCGTCATCAAGTCCGTGGTCGCAAACATCGCCAAGCCCCTCAAGGGCAGCAAGTACACCAAAGCCGTCTACATGGAAGCCTTGATGATGCAGTACGAGGTCTACGTGAACATCAAGAAGGGGGGCCTGCTGGCCATGGAGCAGGATGTCAACGATCCGCACAGCTCCAACATCTTCAAGAAATACCCCGCCTTGCTGGCCGACCATCACGCCATGGACTTCTTCTGCGACTCCATGAAGCTCCTGATCAACGGCAGCGCCAAGATCGACGAGATCGACCAGGTCATGGACATGGACCTGGACATCCATCACGCCGAGAGTGCCGCGCCCGGCGCCGCCCTCAACGTGTTTGCGGACTCCATGCCGGCCTTCGGCATCGTGGCCTGCGTGGTGGGCATCGTGATCACCATGGGCTTCCTGGACCAGCCCCCCAATGTCATCGGCGCCAAGGTGGGCGCGGCCCTGGTGGGCACGTTCCTCGGCATCTTCCTGTCCTACGCCATCTTCGGACCCATGTCCAAGAACATCGACCAGATCAACGCCACGGAAGGCCACTTCTTCAGTGCTCTCCGCGCAGGTCTGGTGGCCTTCGGCAATGGGGCCGCCCCCGTCACGGCAGTGGAGTTCGCCCGGCGCAACATCCCTTCCAGCGAACGGCCAGGCTCCCAGGAACTCGAGGAAGTCGTCCGCCAGATCAAGCCCCGCTAGCAGTTCCCTGATCGATCCCCTCCATGTCCGAACAGCAACCCGAAGTCAAAATCAAGTTCGTGAAGAAGAAAGGCGGCCATGCGGCGGCCCACGGTGGCGCGTGGAAGATCGCCTACGCGGACCTGGTGACGGCCATGATGGCCTTCTTCCTGCTGATGTGGCTGCTGAACAGCGCGAACTCGAACACCAAGACCGGCCTCGCCAAGTATTTCGCCGAGGGGCCGGACTTCTTCAAGACCCCGGAAGGCATGGCCATCCTCAGCGCCCACAACCAGGGCATCCTACCCGGCGGGCGAGGTCTTAAGCCCATACCGGACCTTGGGGACGCAGATAACCTCACCACCGAAGAGAATGCAGCGGAGAAGGAACGCCAGGTCATGGAGACCACGGCCCAGGCAATCGAGCAGGCCTTCACTTCCGATCAGCTCTTGCAGACCTTCAAGGACCAGATCTCCATGGACTTCACGGATGAGGGTCTCCGCATCCAGGTGCAGGACAAGGCGGCGATGGTGCTCTTCGATTCCGGCAGCGCGAACCTCAAGCCCTACACCCTCTCGATCCTCAAGGAGATCGCCCAGGAGCTGGGCAAGCTGCCCAACCGCGTGGTCATCGGCGGCCACACGGACAGCGTGCAGTATCCCTCCCAGGCCTACACCAACTGGGAGCTGAGCGCCGAACGGGCCAATGCGGCGCGACGGGTCCTGCAGTCGTCCGGCATGCGACCGGGACAGATCCAGCGCGTCACAGGCTATGCGGACTCGGTTCCCCTGGAAGGCTCGAATGCCTCGGACCCCAAGAATCGAAGGATCTCCATCGTCGTGCTCTCCGCCGCCACCGAGAAACGCGAGGTCGAGCAGCGCAAATCCAAGGGCGGTGCAGCCA
>CAYZND010000092.1:0-10931 GCA_964479495.1 uncultured Mesoterricola sp. | reverse complement strand
CGCCTTTTCGGCGTTCTCCAGGGACGCGAGAGGTCGCGAAGCCCGAGCAGCCTCGCAGTGCTCCATGTGCATCTTCGCCAGGGAGATGCTTCCGCTGATGCCCATCAGCAGGTTGTTGAAGTCGTGGGCGATGCCGCCGGCCAGGACACCCAGGGATTCGAGCTTCTGGCTGCGTCGCCGCTCGGCTTCCAGCTGCTTCTTGGCAGTGATGTCCAGGATGCAGAGCAGCAGGCTCCTGTAATCCTCGTCCTCCTTCGGCAGGAACAATCGCACGAGGATGTTGAGCACCCGCCCGTCCAGGCTGCGGTTGACGGTCTCGAACTCGAACCGCGGCTGGCCCTCCGCAATGGCCAGCACGAAGGCTTCGAGCATGGGACGCGTCTCCGGCAGCAGGACACGACCCAAGGAACCAAGGAGTTCCTCCTTCGAGTCAGCCCCGTACATCCCCAGGGTGGCGTTGTTGACATCCAGGACACGAATGGTCTGGACGAGCTCGGACACGAGCTCCGGGTGTTGCTGAAGGTAGGCTCGGAAATCCGTGACCCCTTCCGCCTTCAAAGCGTCCAGCCCGGTCTTGATGCCCGAGAAGTCCTCTTCCCAGATCGAGATGTCCGTGTTGTTGTAGATGGTCTTGAAGCGCCTCTCCCGGCGGCGCAGCTCGTCCTCGATCTTGCGCTCCTTGGTCACGTCCCTGGCGCACCCGACGGTTCCGATGAGGTTTCCTTGCTCGTCGAAGAAGGGCGCCTTGTGCACGTCCAGGAACAGGAATGCTCCCTTCACGTTCCCGTATTCGTCGAACCTCCCGGCCCGGCGGCTTTCCAGGACGATGGCATCGGAATCCCGGCAGATTTCACCGAAGGTGTGCCACTCGGGATCGTCCGGGTGGCTGTCCCGTTCCCGCAGTGCGAAGAAGAGGTCGTTCAGGCCGATCGGTTCCTCGGTGCTCCTCGCGTTGAGCAGCTGCTCGCAGAGGGCCTTGTTGGCGAAGAGGTACCTCTTCTCGATGTCCTTCGCCCAGATCATGTCGGGGACGTTGTCGCACATGAGCCGGAGCAGGTTCTCCAGGGCCAGTACGGCTTGATCGCTCTGGGTCGAGGCCATCTGGCGATGGGCCAGCTCCTGCCGCAGGCGTGCGACTTCCTGGATCAGTGCCTCTGGACTCCCTGTCTCATCCGGCATGGCAGAACCTCGACTGCTCCGTCAGGGGCTGCCGAGGGAAGGACATCTCCCAGGTCCCGGATCGGATGTGAAACGTAAGCGCACTGCAAGGACCCATGTGGCGGCCCCGGAAGACAGCCAGCGGATGACACCACAGGTTGCGGCCCCACCCGGTGTGTCGCCCGGAACACTCCCGTAGGTATGCCCATGCCCATCATCGGCAGAAAGAACAATGCGGACTCAAGATGGCTCCCCGGACCAGGAAAGTCAAATCACGATCCATATAGCCCACAGGGCTGATTCTGCAGCTTCAGTGCGAGAACGAGGGCGAATGAATCACTTCAGTGCGAAATGAATGGATCTTTTCGTGATGTGTCGGATTGCTACAAGACGACTGTTTGAACAATGGCAGCCATCCACGATATGCAGTGAATTCGATGAAGATGCAGCGAATCGCGGCACTGAACCGATAATGGTTTTCGTTGGCCGAGGGCGTCGATCTTCCTCGGCCCAGCGAAAGGAGTTCAGCCATGCCATCCCCAACGGTCCGAGTCGCTGTCATCCAGGCGGGCTCCATCCTGTTCGACACCCCGCGCACCTTGGACAAGCTGAAGGGTCTTGCGGTGGAAGCCGCGGAACGTGGCGCCCAGCTGGCGCTCTTCCCTGAAGCCTTCCTGGGCGGCTACCCGAAAGGGATCGATTTCGGCGTGCGTGTGGGCTCCCGCTCGCCGGAAGGCCGCGACTGGTTCCGGCGCTATTTCGACTCCGCCATCTCCATACCGGGTCCTGAGACGGATGCCCTCTGCGAACTGGCCAAGGCGGTCAGCCTTGCGTTGGTGGTGGGTGTCATCGAGCGGGAAAGGGGCACGCTCTACTGCAGTGTCGTCTACATCGGCCGCGACGGCCGGCTCCTGGGAAAGCACCGCAAGCTCGTGCCGACGGCCGCGGAGCGGGTGCTCTGGGGCAGCGGGGACGGCTCCACGATTCCCGTTGTGGAGACCGGAGCCGGCCGGGTGGGCGCTGCGATCTGCTGGGAGAACTACATGCCGCTCCTGCGCATGGCGCTCTATGCCCAGGACATTCAGATCTACTGCGCCCCCACGGTGGACGACCGCGAGACGTGGCTCTCCACCGTGCGCCACATCGCCATGGAAGGCCGGTGCTTCGTCTTGAGCGCGCACCAGTTCCTCAAGCGCTCCGACTGCCCGGACGACTACGATCCCATCCAGGGCAATGACCCGAGCACCATCCTGATCCGAGGCGGCAGCGCCATCATCAATCCCATGGGACAAGTGCTCGCCGGTCCCTGCTTCGGAGAAGAGGCCATCCTCCTGGCTGACCTCGACCTCGCGGACATTCCCCGAGGCCGCTTCGACCTGGACGTGGTCGGCCACTATGCCCGGCCGGACGTGTTCCAGCTCAAGGTGAACACCGCACCCCTGCCCATGGTGGAGGGGGTGCAGCAGCCATGAAAACACGGCGGTAAAAAGTCCGGGATCTTCTCGACGCAGGTTCGTGGCCCCGAACCCCCGTCCCACCGCGTCTGGGCTGCGCACGAGCCTGCGGCTTCGCCGCAACGCTTTGGACGCATGCGTCCTCCGCTGGCTCTACCTGCGCGCCCAGTCGATCCAGGGTTCGAATCCCGGATTCGTCTCAGCATGAAATGGTGGCCCCACAGGGATTCGAACCCTGGACCAAGCGGTTATGAGCCGCCAGCTCTGACCACTGAGCTATAGGGCCGTGGTCATTGTATCGGAGGATGCGGCTCCGGGCATAGCCGCGAGGCGGGATGCGCGGGGAGTTTCACTGGATCCATCGGGTTCCGGCGGGCGCAGTGAAGATGAATGTGGATGAGGGGAAGTCCTTCGCAGGTGTGCGGGGGGCCTTCAGATTCAGTACCTGGTTGGCTCCTGTGGGATCCGTCCATGCGATACGCTGGAGGAACGCGCCATGCCCTTCCACGGTCACCTTCGGCAGATCCTTGCGCTTGGGTTCCAGGATCATTCGGGTTTCGCCGTCAGCCTTGGTGGTGTAGTAGGCCTCGAGGGAAGCAGGATCGGCAAGGACGTTGAGGAGCGGCATGTCCCGGGTTGCCGTGCGGAGATCCATGCGCTGGGCCGTCTTCGCGGCAGGATCGTACTGGATCAGCTGGGTTCCATCGGACACCAGGATGATCCCTTTCGTGTAGGCCACACGGAAACGGCCGCCTCGGCTCAGTTGCAGCGAGCCTTCCTTGGTGAGCTTGCCGAAGACAGCGCTCTCGGATTCCTGCACGAAGGCAGCCTCCATCCTGGACACCCGATGCAGGTTCTTCCACCACTGCGGAGCTTCCGCTGAGTGGGCGACGGCCGCCGTCAACAGGATGGCCATGCAACGGAGCGGGCTAGCCACGTTTCAGTTCGAGGGTCAGCTTGGATGTAGCACCGGCTCCAGGAGCGGTCCGCCTGAGCTGTCCCTGGCCCAGCGTCTTCCCGCCCTGGCGCACCTCGATGCAGATTTCGATCTCCGCACCTTCGAGTTCGCTCGGCAGTTCCACCTTGAGGGTGGCGGGAGCCACCGATGGCGCAGCCAGGTCACCCATGAAGGCGCTTACTGCAGCCTTGGGCGCGGGGCTCTTGGCCTTTGGAGCCATGGGCGTGGCAAGGGAGACCATCATGGGGCTGACGGCAGGACGCGGCGCGGGATTAGGTCTGTTCAGGGCCGGGGCCAGGGGTGCAGCCATGGCACGGGGTGCAGCGATCGCAGGGGTCGCCGTCCGCGCAGGGACGGGCATTTTCTTGATGATCACGGGCGCGGCGAGGGCGGGCATCGGCGGTGGTGTGTCAGCCAGGACCTCGCTGACGGAAGGCAGATCCGAGAAGGTCAGGGGCTTGATGGGGGTGGGTGCGGAGGTCACGGCCGCCCCATAGGCGGCCCCCTTGAGCACCGGGGCGGGAGCCTGAACCTCCCTGGGAGCAGGTGCCTCGCGCTTTGCGACAGGTTCCTCCCGGGCCGGGTTCGTCTCACCGAAGTGGTGCGACTTGATGTGGGTGAGCGCCAGCTTGGTGATGCCACGCAGGGTCTCGAAGACCCCCATGCCTTCCTGGGCGTTGCTCTGGAAGCTCAGATGCCGCGCAGGGTTCAGCTCCCGCTCGAGATCCTCCACGGGCACGATGTTCTTGAGATCCCGCTTGTTCCACTGGAAGACCATGGGGATGTCGCGGATGCTCAGGCCCAGCTCCCGGAGGTTGGCTTCCAGGTTCTGCAGGCTCTCCTTGTTGGCATCGAGCATCGGCACCTGGCTGTCCGCCACGAACACGATGCCATCCACGCCCTTGAGCACGAGCTTCCGGGTGGAGTTGTAGAACACCTGCCCCGGAACCGTGTAGAGCTGAAGCTTGGTCTTGAAGCCGCCGACGACGCCCACGTCCATGGGCAGCAGGTCGAAGAACAGGGTCCGGTCGGTCTCCGTGTTCAGCGAAACCATCTCGCCCCGGGCCTTCTGGGAGGTCTTGCCGTAGATGGTGTTCAGATTGGTCGTCTTCCCGCACAAGCCGGGGCCGTAGTAGACGATCTTGGCCGTCATCTGGCGCGTGGCGTGGTTGAAGAAAACCATCGTCCAAAACCTCGAAGTATGCGTGAGTGTAACCGGTTAATCCCCAGGCCTCAAACCCAGATAGATATATGAGAATGATCACGGGCTGGCCTCGCACGAGCGTCTCCGGCCCTGAAGGAGGCGGATACAGACATGATCAGGGTCGCCATCATTCCTGGAGACGGCATCGGCCCTGAGGTCATGACCGGAGTCATACCCTTACTGGACTGGTCTCGAGCGCGTGGCCGAGAACTTGAATGGGTGACATTCCCCTACGGGGCAGATCACTTTCTCAACACGGGCGAGACCCTGTCGGACCGCCACTTTGCGGATCTCCGGGACACGTTCGATGCCATCCTGTTCGGAGCCGTGGGAGACACGCGGATTCCCGACGGACGTCACGCCGAACAACTGCTGCTGCGGCTCCGGCAGGGTCTCGAACTCCACGTGAACTTCCGCCCCTGCAGGCCCTTCCTGGCGATCCACATCCCCCTGAAGGATCTGCAGCCCGACGAGATTGACATCGAGGTGTTCCGGGAGAACACCGAAGGGCCCTACTGCCTGAGGGGCCGCACCGAGGAGGAGCTAGCCGTCGATGAGGCCGTTCACACCGCCCGGGCGATCCGGATCCTCCTTGCGACGGCCTTCGAGCAGGCTTCCGGTCGCGCCTGCCCTCTGACGCTGGCCCAAAAGGCGAACGTCCTGAAGCATGGACACGGCCTCTGGATACGCATATTCAAGGAATTATGCGCCGACTACCCCTCCGTGGCCGCCGAGACCATGCATGCGGACGCGCTCCTCTGTGCCCTCGTCCAGAATCCACGCCGCTTCGGCGTGATCGCCGCGGACAACTTCATCGGGGATCTCACCAGTGATCTTCTGGCCGGTTTCCAAGGGGGCATGGGCATGGCGCCTTCCGCGTCCTGGGCTCCACATCGACCCTTCCGCTGCAACGCGCTCTTCGAGCCCGTCCATGGGTCTGCGCCCGATATCGCCGGAACAGGAAAGGCCAACCCCGTCGGCATGATCCTGTCCACGTCCCTTCTCTTCCGTCATCTGGGCTGGGAGGAAGAGGCTGCCAGGCTCCATCAGGCCGTGGGCGAGGTCCTCCGCTCGGGGATCGCCACACCGGACTTGGCAGGCTCCGCCACATGCCAGGAGGTCCAGCGCGCGGTGGCGAAGGTTCTGGGCTGATCAGCAGCTGCGCATGACACCTACAAGCACGCCCTGGATGACCACCTGCTCCGGCGCAAAGCACTTCGGAGTCAGCTCAGGGTTGTGCGGGATGAGCCAGACGCCCTTGGGATCCTTCCGGAACTCTTTCAAGGTGGCTTCCTCCCCGTCGATGAGGGCCACGACCCGGTCCCCGTTGCGGTACTCACCCCGTCGCTGAAGCACGACGAGATCGCCATCCATGATGCAGTCCTGGATCATCGAATCGCCGCGGACCCGCAACACGAAGAGTCCATCGCGGTCCCGGTGGATACTGTTCGGGACTTCCAACGGGATCGCCCGGGTCTCCGGGATGAGGGGCACGCCGGCGGCCACGTCCCCGCAGAAGGGATAGGCCTTCACGGGGGACCGGTCGAAGGGGGTCACGCCACTGTCCTCTTCGGCTGGCGCACTGGGAGCCTCCGCCAGAACGATGTTGTTGCCGCAGCCATGGCTGCGCCCGAGGAAGCCCTTTTCGATGAGGTGCTGGACGTGCTTGTGGATGGTGCTCACCGCGCTGGAGCCCACGCCCTCGGCGATCTCCTTGAGCGTCGGGCTGCGTCCCTCGCTCTCCAGAAACCTCTGGATGTAGTTCAGAACAGCCTGTTGGCGCTTGGTAAGATTGGTCGGCTTCATGGCATCAAAGTAGGCGAAAGGGTGGACCCGGTCAATCCTTTTTTTTCGCTTTTTTTAGCGCAATGCATGGACGGCTCGTCGCGCGATGCCCAGCTCCCCGCTGAATGGCAACCAATTCATATCGCTCCGGACGAAAGCCCTCCGGAGGGTTCCCGTCCTTCCACGACTCCCGAAAGGTTCTTCATGTCCCCAGCAGCTTCGATCCTTCGCCAGGCGGAAGAAACGAAAACCATGATAAATGATTTTTCGATCGAGGTGGCCACCGTCAACGGCTCCGGCAGCCAGACGGCCAACAATGTCCTCTTGCGCTCACTCTTCCAGATGGGCATCCCCGTGAGTGGGAAGAACCTGTTCCCTTCCAACATCGCAGGCCTGCCGACCTGGTTCCAGATCAGGGCCAACGCCAAGGGCTACGTGGCCCGCAAGCACGACATCGACCTGATGGTCTGCATGAACCCTGAGACCGCCAAGGACGATGTGCTCAAGCTGGGAGCGGGCTCCACAGTGCTCTTCGACGAGCCCCTGAAGCTGGATGGCCTGCGCAGCGACGTGAACTTCCACGCCGTCCCGTTCCAGCAGATCGTTTCCGCCTCCTGCCCGGAGCCCAAGCTCCACAAGCTCGTGAAGAACATGGTCTACGTGGGTGTGGCCGCCCAGATGCTCGGCATCGACATGGGGGAGGTCGAGCGCGCCATCGGAAAGCAGCTCAAGGGCAAGCAGAAGGCCATCGAACTGAACCGGAACGCCGCCCAGGCCGGCTTCGACTGGGCGGACCAGCACATCCCGGCCCAGGACCGCCTGCGGGTGATCCGCGACCACAAGACCGACGGGTTGCTCATCATGGATGGCAACACCGCCTGTGCCTTGGGTGCCTTGTTTGCAGGTGTCACGGTCGCGGCCTGGTACCCGATCACGCCCAGCTCCAGCCTCATCGAGAAGCTGGCGGACTATGCGGAACGTTTCCGGACAGACCCCGAAACGGGCCAGCGCACCATCGCCATCGTCCAGATGGAGGACGAACTGGCCTCCGCGGGGGTGGTCGTGGGCGCCGGCTGGGCGGGCGCCCGCGCCATGACCGCCACTTCCGGTCCCGGCATCTCCCTCATGTCCGAGTTCATCGGCTTGGCCTACTTTGCGGAGTGCCCTGGTGTGTTCGTGGATGTCACCCGCATGGGCCCTTCCACGGGCCTCCCCACCCGCACCAGCCAGGGCGATATCGGCATCACCGCCAAGTGCAGCCATGGCGACACCTATCATATCTGCCTCTACCCGGGCTCCATGGAGGAGTGCTTCCAGTTCACGTACCAGGCTTTCGACCTGGCGGAGCGCTTCCAGACGCCCGTATTCGTGGTCACGGACCTGGACCTGGGCATGCAGAACTGGATCACCAAACCCTTCGCCTTCCCCGAGTCCTGCCACGACCGCGGCAAGGTGCTGTCGGAGGCACAGCTGAAGGAGATCCAGGACTGGGGCCGCTACAAGGACATCGACGGCGACGGCATCTGCTGGCGGACCATCGCCGGAACCCCCGGTGGCAAGGGCGGCTACTTCACCCGCGGCACGGGACACAACCCCTACGCCGGCTACTCCGAGAAACCCGCGGACTGGCAGTCGAACATCGACCGCCTGAAGCGCAAGTTCCTGGGGGCATGCTCCGTGGTGCCTCCACCGGTGCTGGATCGCGCAGGCACCAAGCGGGGCATCATCGCCTTCGGCTCCAGCGACCCTGCCGTGGGCGAGGCCCGGGATATCCTCATTGAGCGGCACGACCTGCCCACGGACTACCTCCGGATCCGCGCCCTGCCCTTCACATCCGAGGTGGAGGCCTTCCTGCATGACATGGAGGTCGTGTATGTCGTGGAACAGAACCGCGACGGCCAGATGGCTTCGCTTCTGCGGGACTTCTTCCCGGATCAGGCCGTGAAGTTGCGGAACGTGCTGCACTACGACAGCACGGCCATCACGGCACAGACCCTCATCGACCAGATCACCGCCTTCGAGAAGTGAGGGAGCCATGACCGACGCCACCGTCCCCACCAACAAGCTCGGCCTTACGAAGCAGGACTATGTCGGTGCCAAGTCCACACTCTGCGCGGGCTGTGGCCACGATGCCATCACATCGCAGATCATCCAGTCCGCCTGGGAGATGGGCATCGAACCCCACCGGGTCGCCAAGCTCTCGGGCATCGGCTGCTCCAGCAAGACACCCACCTACTTCCTCAGCCAGGCCTGGGGCTTCAACTCCGTCCATGGGCGCGCGGCCTCGGTCTGCACCGGTGCGACGCTCGCGAATCGCCAGCTCGTGAACATCATCGCCAGCGGCGACGGGGACTCCATGTCCATCGGCATGGGACAGCTCGTCCACATGATCCGCCGCAACGTGCCGGTGGTGTACATCCTGGAGGACAATGGCGTCTACGGCCTGACCAAAGGGCAGTTCTCGGCCACGGCGGACGTGGGCTCCGCCCTCAAACATGGCTCCGTGAACGAAATCCCCCCCCTGGATCCCTGCACCCTCGCCATGGAGCTGGGCTGCGGCTTCGTGGCCCGCAGCTTCAGCGGAAATCCCAAGCAGCTGGGCACGCTCCTGAAGGCGGCCTTCACGCACCGCGGCACAGCCCTCATCGACGTCATCAGCCCCTGCGTGACCTGGAACAACCACGAGGGTTCCACCAAGTCCTACAAGACTCTGAAGGACAAGGAGATGCCCATCCACGAGCTGGGCTTCGTGCCCTACTACGAGCTGGGCTCCGTGGAGATGGCCCCTGGCGAGGTGCGCGAGGTCGAATTCCCGGACGGCTCCCGGGTCACCTTCCGCTCCACCCGCGAGGACTACGACCCCAGGGATCTCTATGGGGCCCACCGCGCGATCCACGAAGCCCGGGACCGCGGCGAGTTCCTGACGGGCCTGCTCTACGTCCAGCCGGACAAACCCACGATTCATGACTTCATGTACCTGGTGGACGAGCCCGTGGCCAACCTGCCCCAAGCCCGGGTCAAGCCCGGACCGGAGGTCCTCCGGACCTGCATGGAGGAGCTCATGTAGCCCCGGATTGACTGGAACCCAGGGTCCGCTAGACTGATAGTCCCCATGGGGCTGTAGCTCAGCTGGGAGAGCGCTGCAATCGCACTGCAGAGGTCGTCAGTTCGATCCTGATCAGCTCCACCAAAAACCCCCTGAAAAATCAGGGGGTTTCTTGTATTTATTCGGTGGGCATTATTGCATCGGGGCCGTTTGTGGCAAACCGTTGGCAAAACCCCTGGTTGAAACCCACTTGGACTCAGTTGGGCCTCGCATGGACCCGGATGAACCGAATCACGGGGTGAGTGAACGAAACATAACCCTCATGTTCACGAATTAGCCGGGCTGGGAAGGCCCCCTGGCCGCGATGTAGGCGAGGCCCTGTTGGCTCTATACCTTCTTGGCGACCGGCACGATATGGTCCAGCTTGATCTGTTTGGGGGACGGGGCGCCCTGCTTGGTTCGCTTAGCCCCGTGGGGCCTCCCCAATGCCTGTCTCGAAATCACCCGAGCATCTGGGTCACGGCTTTACCCCGGTCAGCCTCTCTCCGACGCTCTGCAGGAACACCTGCAGCTCGGGGCCAGCCTGTTCTTCGGCCATGCCGTTCTGGACTTCGGTGCAGATCTTCACGACTTTCATGGCGATACGCTCGAAGAAGGTTCGGATGGGGTCGCCGTGGCCTGGGATGGTCCGCACCCACGCGACCACCTTGCCCGCAAGGGCTGCGGTGCTCATGTATTCGGCCTGGGTGTAGTCCGGATCCTTGCCCTTGAAGATCCTGGCCATGCGATCCACTTCGGCGCCAATAGCCGCGTTGCCCTGCTCGGGGGTCATGCGCCCATCTGAGATGCCATCAATGATGCCAGCCACATTCGTCGCGAAGCCGAACAGGAGTTGCAGCACGTCGTTGTAGTTGCCGAGGTAGATGGTCATGCGGCGGCTCCGCTTTATGGTTGTCGACGTAGGTGGGGCTTGCCGAGGTTGTTGCCGAAACCGATCCCTAGGGTATGGGCACATCGTCGAGCTGATTCTATGCCGTTAGCAACCCGGGTAACGCTCGCACCAGTAGTCCTGCTCCCGGGCCTTCTCCTCGGTGTCATGGGGGAATTCCGAGAGCGGCCAATCATTGACAGTAGCGAGGTCGTCCGCCATCTCGAGGATCACCTCGCGAAGCTCCAAGGGGGCCAGCCACCGTTCGGGGATCTCATGGGCCCCGTTCACGGCGCCGAGAAGGTTACCCGTGATGGCGCCCGTGGAGTCGCTGTCGCCCGTGACGTTCACGGCCATGATGACCCCCTCTTCAAGACTGGCAGCCCGCAGGGCGCAGA